>JBBIPG010000038.1:0-20980 GCA_037442925.1 Candidatus Fraserbacteria bacterium
AGTGGTATTGAAACCATTGGTGACTGTGGTCAATGCAGGCGGGATCAACCCTTTTAATCGAACCAGAGTGGTATTGAAACCTCACCTCGATCTCGCGGATGAAAGACCCCTTGACTCTTTTAATCGAACCAGAGTGGTATTGAAATTAGAACCAGCAGTAGAGTAATCTGGTGTTGAATGGGAGGTATACTCGTGGCTCAATCGGTATTGATTGAATTAGAGCTTCCTGATGATCTCTCTCGCTTAAAGCTGCCTCCCGCGCTCAACGAGCGCCTGCAGGCACTCCTCGATAAACAAGACCGAGAAGGCACGCTCACTGAACAAGAGCGCCGGGAAGCCGAAAGCCTTGTCGAGCTGGCCGAAATGCTTTCCCTCCTGAAACTGCGAGCACAACAGGCTTCCAAACAGCGCCCCTCCAATGCCTCGTAGTCCGATTCCCTCACACCTTCGCCAGCTTGTCATCGAGCGGGCAGGAAAGCGTTGCGAGTACTGCAGACTATCTCAAGAAGGGCAAGAAGCCACTTTTCATGTTGACCATGTCCACCCGGTTGCCCATGGAGGCCGAACGGAGCTGGACAATTTGGCCCTTGCCTGTGTCTCCTGCTCCCTGCGAAAAGGAGCCCGCAAATCTGCGATCGACCCTCAGACGGGAGAGCAAGTACGTCTCTTCAACCCGCGCCAAGATCGCTGGGACGAGCACTTTGTTTGGACAGAGGATGTTGTACTTACCGGCCTAACCCAAATCGGCCGAGTCACTGTTGAGGCGTTGGGTTTGAATCGCCCACTCATTCAAGCGATCCGGCACGTGGAGATGGAGCTGGGACGCCACCCACCTTCGTAATCGAACCAGAGTGGTATTGAACTCCCGACAGCTAACAGCTATTAGCTGATAGCTCTCATCCTATTGCTAAGCCGCTCTTCCACCTGAGCCAGCGATTCTTCCGTTACCCCCATTCGACTCTCAACGTCATCGGCAGCCTCCCGAAGCGCTTTCTCATCTTGTATCGGCTCTCTTAGGCGAATCGACTTGCAGCAGGTGCCGTGGAAACAATAAGGTGAGGCGGCCACAAAGAGCGTTAAGACCATGGACAGAATCCAACAAGGGTCACTGAGCTACACCGGCACCCAAGTGAACTATTACCTCGTCTGCCCGAGAAAACTCTGGCTCTTCTCCCACGACGTTACCATGGAGCATACTTCTGAGCTCGTCGAGCTGGGCCAGCTTCTCCACGAAACCAGCTATCCACGAGAGCGCAAAGAGATCCAGATCGAGCGCATCAAGATCGACTTCTCCGGCAAAGAGGGCACCATCCACGAAGTCAAAAAAGGCCGCAGCCTCGAAGAAGCCCATCGCTACCAGCTGCTCTATTATCTTTACTACCTCAAGCAGAAGGGCGTTGATGGCATCAAAGGCGAGATCGACTACCCCAAACTCCGAAAGAGAGTAACTGTTGCACTGGCTCCCAACGATGAACACGAACTCGAAGAGATCCTTAAGAACATCAAAGGCGTTCTCATTCAGACGCAGCCGCCGCCACGTCTCGATAAGCTTTCGATTTGCAAGAAGTGCAGCTATTATGAGCTGTGCTATGTATGATGGAGGATGAGGTGTATCCTAATGGCGCGACCCTACTACATCTTCAAAAGCGGAACGCTGCGCCGTGAACAGAATACCCTCTATCTGGAGAACGAAGAGGGAAAGTGCCCCATTCCCGTCGAAGACGTGGATTCGCTCTTTGTGTTTGGCGAAGTGTCGCTTAACACCAAGCTCTTGAGCTTCCTGGCTCAAAACGGCATCCCCGTCCATTTCTTTGACTATTACGAGAACTACACCGGGACGTATTATCCCCGCGAGCAGCTGGTGTCGGGTTTCTTGCTCGTCAAGCAAGTCGAGCATTATCTCGATGCCAAAAAACGCATGGTGATCGCCCGCGAGTTCGTCTCGTCAGCCATCGATAACCTGCTGCGCAACTTGAAATACTACAAGCATCGAGCCCCAGAGGGCGAGAGACTGGAAGCGATCATCGCCGACATCGAATCCGATCAGAAGCAGATTGACCTTGCAGAAGACCCGCTGCAGCTTATGTCGATTGAGGGCCGGGTGCGCGATCGCTACTACCAGAGCTTCAACGTGATCCTTCAGCTCGATGAGCCTTTTCGGAAGCGGGTCAAGCGACCGCCGGACAATCCCGTCAACGCATTGATTTCGTTTGGGAACGCGCTGCTCTATCGCACGGTGCTCAGCGAGATCTATCGGACGCAGCTGGTGCCTACCGTGAGCTATCTGCATGAACCGGGCGAGCGGCGTTTCTCGCTGAGTTTAGATATAGCAGAGATCTTTAAGCCTTTGCTGGTGGACCGGACGATCTTCAAGCTCGTCAACAATCGCATGTTGGGTGAAGATGATTTCGAGCGGGAGCTCAACTACTGCTATCTCTGTGACTCGGGGCGCAAGACGTTCGTGCAGGAGTACGAGAACAGACTCCAGCAGACGATTGAGCACCGCAAGCTCAAAAAGCACGTGTCTTATAGACACTTGATTCGGCTGGAGTGTTATAAGCTTGTGAAGCACATCTTAGGGGAGGAGCCGTATGGGGGGTTTCGCATGTGGTGGTGAGGGTTGCTGAAATTGGCGTTGGCTGACCGGGTAAGTTTTTTCCATAATGAGTAAGGAATCTTATCCTTACAAGAGGAGGAAGAGCGCCTGTGACGATGGCTAAGCTGACCAGTAAAGGGCAGATCACCATTCCCAAGGAAGTGAGAGAAAAGTTGGGCTTGGCGCCTGGGGACAGGGTGGAATTCATTGAGGAAGAAGGGCGCTTTGTGCTGCAAAAGAAGCTGCTGCAATCCCCGTTTGCTCGGTACCTGGGGTATCTCCAGCGTAAGAAAGGAGAAGACCCCGATGAGGTCGTCAAAGAACTGCGGGGCCACTGATGATCACCGCGATAGATACCAATATTCTGCTGGACATCTTGATTCCCAATGCCCGCTATGCCGCAGCGTCCCAGCGGGCGCTCGAAGAAGCTCTGGCCGAAGGAGCCTTGGTGATCGGCGAGGTTGTCTACGCGGAGTTGGCTTCGCAGTTTCCGAGCCCGCAAAGCCTGGAGCGCTTTCTAGCCGATGCTCAGATTCGCTTAGAGCACGCGCCGCCGCAGGCTCTACAGAAAGCTGGAGCTGCGTGGAAAGCGTATATGAGAGCACGCGGAGGGAAACTACGCTGCCCTCAATGTGGAAGAGAGCAGCAGGTTAGTTGTGTGAGCTGCGGGGAGACGATTGCGGTGCGCCAGCACATCTTGAGCGATTTTCTAGTGGGGGCTCACGCTTTCGTGTGCGCTGATCGGCTCTTGATGGGGACCGCTATGACAACTAAGCCATATATAGCTGAGCTGCATGACATCGGCAAGTTGGCTGATCGAGAAGCTTTGGAGAAAGCTGGTTTGGACTTAAAATCCATCCGCCACACATATCAAAAATTCCCTTTCAAGCAACATGGCCTTACCGAGCCTTCTGCTCCTAGTTGGTGGGGACAATGGTCGGAGAGTATCAAGAGTTAGTTAATCTAATTCACCTAGTGAATGATTATCATTCATGATGTGAATAATAATACAGAGGGTCTTTCGGTCAAGTCCGCGGCGCGAGTGGGTGGTAGCCAGGCTCGTTGCTATCATCTCTTCGGTAGGAGGCTCATCCTCGAATCAACATGTACATCATCTTGGTCTACGACGTCGATCAGGAGCGCGTAGCCAAGGTCTGCAAGTTCCTCAGGCGCTATCTCCATTGGGTGCAGAACTCCGTCTTCGAAGGCGAGCTCACCGAGGCCAAGCTCGAACGAGTCAAAAGCGGCCTCAAGAAGTTGATCGACGCAGAGACGGATTCGATCTATCTCTACAAGGTCCGCGATGAGAAGTGGATCGACAAAGAGATCCTGGGGCAGGAGCTAAACCTCACAGACACGATCATCTAAATAGAGTCTGTTAACGAATTCAGTTGACAACAGCGGGGTGTGGCATAGTAGACTGCATGAATCACCGAGAGTAAAGGAGCGAACATGCGGACCAAAAACATCCTTCTGGTGGGGTTAGTTGCCTTGCTCGTAAGCGGCCTTGTCACAAGCAGCGCCCTAACACAGCAACAAAAGATCGAAGTGACCGTATCCATCAGCAACGTGTGTAGCCAAAACGTGTTGACCATCCAGCTCATCCAGCTTTCCAGCGGGACCAGCATCGACTTGCAGACCTTCCTGCCGGGTGAACAGATCAGACCGGGTGAAACAAAGGACTTCACACGAACACTCGCTTTCACTCCCAGCCGCATGACCATACGCGGACTGATCGATGAGACGGGTTTCAGTGTGACATTCGATCCACTCGCATTGAACGCAACGCTTCGCGACAATGGCGAGGCCAGAGGCTGTCTACAAGTCATCGTCAAGACCGCAGGTGGAGGCACAACCCAGCCACCCACAGGACAGAAGCCGATCGCGGAAGGCCAAAGCCTTGAACAAGTGCTCGGTGCCTTGCAAGGGTTAGGAGTGAGCGTAAGCCAAGAGGGCAGTCAAGCCAACCCCAAGTTCCCCAATGTGGATGATCCAATCTTTTTGCGCGCCATAGGAGGGTTCAGTGCGCAGCTTCTCTTCGTCTCTTCTCCGGGGACACTTCGCAGCGTGATCACCTGGGGTAGTCCCGCTGTCGATTTGGACCTCATCGTGATTGGCTTCGGTTTCTGCTTCCAGTTGAACCCGGCCGGCATCTTGGCAGAGACGTGTGATCGGGCTCCGTTTGGGCCTGTGCCTGGGGCCGTCTTTGCCGTGATCATCATCAACTGGTCAGCCGTTCCTCAAGCGTACGTGCTCTCGCTGTCGTCGTAATCGTTTCTAAGCCTAGAAATAGAGAGAGGGCCATCGACAATCGTGCGTGTCGACGGCCCTCGTTTCTACTCATCGGCGAGATCGCCTAGAAACGTCGCCTTGGGCCACGTGGGCCACCGGAAGAACGCCTCTGCTCTCGTGCGCATTCGCGACAGTATACGGGGCGATCACCGGACGGCTGGAAAGGCAATTCGGAGATCTCCGCGCCACAACTGGCGCACTTGAGCCCTAGATGTCGGACATCCACCATTCTCCGCTGCTGAAAGGCCACTCTTGTCACCTTCTTTCCGTTGAAAATCGGGGCGACTTTGAATTCATGGGCCTATTCGGCAGCGTGAGAAAGACTCCCGCTCTGCATCGGACCCCATCAAAATCGTCCATATGAACTATACTACCATGTCTGGACCTCGCAAACCAAGTCGTCGTAGATGCCCCTTGGGTTTGGCCGCTCACTTTGTGTATGATAATGCCATTTACCACTATGATGCGAACCGAGCCATCGCTCAGAACAGCACTAGAGCTGCACGGAATCCGCAATGTCAAACGGGTCCATTGGAATTTGTCTGTTCCGGCACTCTACGAGCAGATCGTAAGACGTGGCGAAGGGCAACTGGCTCAAGGAGGAGCGGTCGTCGTCCGTACCGGAGTTCATACCGGCCGTTCTCCCCAGGATCGGTTCATCGTTCGTGAGTCCACGACGGAAGATCAGATTGCCTGGGGGTCCGTGAACCAGCCCTTCAAACCCGAAGTCTTCGATGCTCTCCACCAACGGGTGCTCCAATATCTCGAAGGCAAAGAGCTTTTCGTCCAGGACCTTTACGTGTGCGCTCACTCGGAGTATCGTATGCCCATCCGGGTGATCACCGAACTCGCTTGGCACAACCTGTTTGCTCACAACCTCTTCATCCGCCGCGAGCTGCCTGAAACTCCGCATGTCTTACCGGGGTTCACTGTGCTGAGCGTCCCCAATTTTGCCGCGTCCCCGGAGCGCGACGGCACGCGATCGGAAACATTCATTATGATTCACTTTAAGAAGAGACTGGTGCTCATTGGCGGCACCCACTATGCGGGAGAGATAAAGAAATCCGTCTTTAGTGCCTTGAACTTCCTGCTCCCTGTGCGGGGAATCTGCCCCATGCACTGCTCCGCCAACGCAGGCCCTGAAGGCGATATCGCTCTTTTCTTTGGCCTCTCGGGCACGGGGAAGACGACGCTTTCTACAGATGGGGAACGGCGACTCATCGGTGACGATGAGCACGGCTGGTTCCCCGAAGGCGTATTCAATTTTGAAGGCGGCTGCTACGCGAAAGTCATCGGAATCCAGCGGGAACACGAACCGGAAATCTATAGGGCTTGCCAACAATTCAGCACAGTACTGGAAAACGTGGTGATCGATCCCGAAACCCGCGAACCCGACTTTGCCAGCGATGCGTTCACGGAAAACACCCGCGCTGCCTATCCCATCACGCATCTAAAGAACTACGTCCCTTCGGGGCTGGGAGGGCATCCGCGATCCATCTTCCTGCTGACATACGATGCGTTTGGAGTGCTACCGCCCATCGCAAGACTCACCGTGGATCAGGCCGTGCAGTACTTCCTTCTGGGGTATACGGCCAAGGTAGCCGGTACGGAGCGCGATGTGAGGGAACCTCAAATCACGTTCAGTTCTTGTTTCGGTGCGCCGTTTCTACCGCGACCTCCTGCCTCCTACGCCCGGATGCTGCGCGAACGCTTAGAAGAGCACAAAGTGAACGTGTGGTTGCTGAACACTGGGATCACCGGTGGGCCGTACGGCGTAGGGAAGCGGATACCCCTCGCGCAGACCCGTGCGCTCGTGCGAGCGGCACTGGGAAGCACTCTGGAACGGACAGATTTCACCAAAGACAAGGTCTTTGGCTTACAGGTGCCTATACATTGTCCCGGCGTGCCAAGCGAACTGCTCCAGCCCCGCCGATGCTGGAGTGATCCCAAGGCCTATGACGCCCAAGCTCAAGAACTCTTCGCGCGCTTTCAACAAGAGATGAAACACTTTGATGTAGGGTCCTTGTAGGGTGGCTGTACGGGTAGTGTCGCTGTTATTCCTCTGTCATGCGCACCGTCATGACGGGGACGTTGGCGGAGCGCACGACTTCTTCTGCTACGCTTCCTAGGAGCACGCGATTGAGCCCACGGCGTCCATGAGTGCCCATCACAATCAAATCGATGCCATGTTCTTGCGCATAGTTGAGGATCACCTCAGCAGGGTGACCCTCTTGAATCGCTTCTTCTACGGATAGCACTCCCGAAGTTCGAATCGTCTCCACGGTCTCTTTCACGATCTGTTCGCCCGCCTCGTGCAGGGTCTTGAGAACGCCCGCCAAGGCAATACCGGTGCCGTATTCCTGAAAGCGCGGAGGCTCTACCGCAAACAACACATGGATCTTCGCGTCGAATTTCTTGGCCAAAGCCACGGCGCAGTTGATTGCTTCTCCAACTCCCTGGGAGCCATCGGTGGGCAACAAGATATCCTTAAACATGGCGGACTCCTTTCACGGCTGCGCCAGGATATGGTATCACTACACGTTGGCCCATGCAATCGAGAGGATTTCCGTCCTGACGGAGATCATTGACCAATCAGCGCACTTTCTATAGCCTGTACGTCAGGCAACCCCATACTCACAGAACGATATCCATAGACGACCTGGAGGGATAGCTAGATGATCGTGGGGGTCGTAAGAGAGACGTTTCCGGGCGAACAGCGTGTCGCTCTGGTGCCTACCACGATTCCCGCACTGACCAAAGCCAAGCTCGAAGTCTGGGTGGAAGCCGGAGCGGGAGCCCCTGCGAGCTTTCCCGACGCGATGTATGTGGGGAAGGGCGCGCGCATCGTCAGTGACCGCAAAGAGATCTTCCGAAGTGCGGGCATCATTCTGCAAGTGCGCAGCCTAGGAGCCAATCCTCAAGCGGGTCGAGCGGACCTCGAACTCATGCAGCCGGAGCAGCACATCATCGGTTTTCTTGAACCCCTAACGGAAATCGAGGCGATGAAACAGCTGGCAGGGCGGAAAGTCACCGCCTTCGCCATGGAATTGATGCCGCGCATCACCCGCGCGCAGAGCATGGATGCGCTCTCATCTATGGCCACGATCGCGGGCTATAAGGCCGTGATCCTTGCGGCGTCAGTTCTTCCCAAGATGTTTCCCATGATGATGACCGCCGCGGGCACGATCAGCCCGGCGCGGGTGTTCGTCGTCGGTGCCGGCGTAGCTGGACTTCAAGCCATCGCCACCGCCCGCAAGATGGGAGCTCTCGTCCAAGCGTACGACATTCGTCCCGCGGTGAAAGAGCAGATTCAAAGCTTGGGGGCGAAGTTCGTGGAACTGCCGCTCGAAACGAAGAGCACGGAAGCAGCCGGTGGCTATGCGAAGGCCATGGATGAGGAATTCTATCGCCGCCAAAGGGAACTGATGGCCAAGACCGTTGCGGAAAACGATGTCGTGATCACTACGGCGGCTGTGCCGGGCAAGAAGGCACCCGTGTTGGTTACTGCCGAGATGGTCCGAGGTATGAACCCCGGCTCGGTCATTGTGGATCTGGCTGCAGATCGCGGCGGGAACTGCGAACTGACGCGCCCCGGCGAGACGGTTATCGAGAATTCTGTGACGATTCTGGCCCCCCTCAACGTGGCTTCCACACTCCCCACCCACGCGAGCCAAATGTATGCCAAGAACATCTCCAATTTCCTCTTGCACTTGATAAAGGACGGACAGATTCAATTGAACTTGGAAGATGAAATCACTCGCGAGACGCTCGTGACACGCGGTGGTGAGATCGTACACCCCCGCGTACGGGAGCTGGCTGGCCTGACGCCCGCGACGACCGCGGAAAGGAGCAGTCCATAATGCCAGATTTTGTGACACTATTGACCGTCTTCGTGCTCGCCATTTTCGTGGGGTTTGAAGTCATCAGCAAGGTGCCACCCATTCTGCACACGCCGCTCATGTCAGGCACCAACGCCATCCACGGGATCGTAGTGCTGGGCGGCATGCTCGTCTTGGCGACGGCCGAGGGTCTGTGGGCCACTGTATTCGGCTTCATCGCTGTAGTCTTCGGGACGATCAACGTGGTCGGCGGATTCTTCGTCACGGATCGCATGCTGCAAATGTTCCGGAGGCGGTCGTGAGCGCTTCGCTGTGGATTCATGTGGCATATCTGATTGCTGCAGTTCTATTCATTCTGGGAATGAAGCGCCTGAGTTCTCCCCTGGGTGCTCGTTCTGGGAATCTGCTGGCGGCCCTTGGGATGCTCATCGCGCTGGTGGCTACCATCCCCCTCCTTCAAGGCGGACATACCATCAACTACGGTCTCATGCTGTTGGGGATTGCCATCGGCACCATCGCGGGTGCTATTGGCGCCTACAGCGTGCCCATGACGGCCATGCCCCAGATGGTGGCTCTCTTCAATGGTGTGGGAGGTGGGGCGGCGGCGTTGATCGCCGCTGTCGAGCTTTTGCATCGTGCGGAGGCGGGGATTCCTGTGGGCATCGCCATCGCGATCGTCTTTGCGACTGTGATCGGCTCGGTCTCCTTCAACGGGAGTATCATCGCCTTCGGCAAGCTTCAGGGGATCATCACGGAAAAGCCCGTGAGGTATCCCCTGCAACAGGTGACGAATATGGCACTGTTGGGGGGACTCGTGCTGCTCGCCCTCTATCTGGCCGCAGTTTCTATCATTCCTTCGCTCTACGTTGTGCTTTTCGTGGGTGCACTCGTCTTTGGGGTGCTCTTGGTCCTTCCGATCGGGGGAGCCGATATGCCCGTGATCATCTCGTTCTTGAACGCGTTTACAGGGTTAGCCGTTGCAGCAGATGGTTTCGTGATCAACAATCAAGCCATGATCATCGGTGGAACGCTGGTCGGCTCGTCGGGTACGTTGCTCACGCTGCTGATGTGCCGGGCGATGAATCGGTCGCTGGCTAACGTCTTCTTCGCAGGAGTAGGAGCTGTCATAGCAACCCCAAGTGGCCAGAAAGAAGACATCTATGCCGGGCGGGTGAAATCCGCTACAGCCGAAGAGATTGCGCTCATCTTGCAGGATGCCCGGCGCGTGGTCATCGTCCCCGGCTACGGCATGGCTGTCGCCCAGGCCCAGCACGCCGTACGGGATTTGACTAACCTACTCGCGTCCAGAGAGGTCGAGGTGGAGTTTGCCATCCACCCGGTTGCTGGCCGCATGCCGGGCCACATGAATGTACTGCTGGCGGAGGCCGATATCCCTTACGACAAACTCAAGGAGATGGACGAGATCAATCCCACCTTCGAGCAGACGGATGTAGCGCTCGTCATCGGGGCCAATGACGTCGTGAACCCGGTGGCCCGCAATTCGAATGATCCAGCGAACCCGATTGCCGGTATGCCCATCCTTGATGTCGATAAAGCACGCACCGTGGTCGTCATCAAGCGAAGTCTTTCCCCTGGTTTTGCGGGAATCCCCAATCCGCTCTTTGCCGCCGATAATACCCTGATGTTCTTTGCCGACGGCAAGCAGGCCGTCGTCGATCTGATTGCCGCGCTGAAGAACCTCTGAGAGAACACATTCCACTTCACGATTTGTCAGTACGCAATGCCATCGAGTAGACTCTCCTTCATTAACGGACGAAGGAGGCGGTGGATGTGGAACTCTTAGTGGCAGCACACATTGCGCTAGGGGAGCTGGGAATTCTCACTTTCTTCTGGCTCATCGTGGAGCTTCTGCATGGCCCATCGGACGCGGGGGTCCTGCGAGCCAAAGGAGCTGCTTTGGCGGGAACGATGCTCTTCTTCGCGGCCTGGCTCATCGGGGGTGTGTACTACGTCGTGCAGTATGGCAGTGTCATCAAGCCAGTCATTCAGCAGGGGACCTGGCCCTGGACAGATAGCATCTTCATGGAGACGAAAGAACACATCTTTCTCTTCCTACCGTTTGTTGGCTTCGCAACGCTCGCGCAGATCTGGCAAGGAGCCGAGCGTCTCGAACGGGATGCACGGCTAAGAGGTGCCTTGTACGTCTTGGTGGGGACAACTCTGCTCTTAGGAGTTCTCATGACGGTCATGGGCTACTTCGTCAGCAGCGGCTTCCGACACGGGTTGGTCTTCTAAAGGAGGCGAATGAAATGCCGAAAGAGCCTAAAGAAGAGAGAGTCTATCTCAGTATGAGTGTGCTCTCGATCGCGATCATATTGATGGTCATTAGCGTCGTGGCCCTGACCATCGTTGCTGAATTACAGCCTTCGGTGAAGGAATTCCTCCAGCAGCTTACGGGGCATCATTGGATCACAAAGGGGCTTATGGCTCTGGCCGTCTTCACGATCACATCGGGCGTGGGAGCACTCATACGCAGGAGAGAGACGCCGGACCCTGTGGGTTGGAGTTGGCTTGCCAGCGCCACAGTCCTCATCGGGATCGTCGTGCTCTTTCTCTTCTTCCTGGGCCACTATATCGCACAACGGACTTGATCAGCGGGGATTGTCAGCCGAAGACGGAGTCAACGGCAGGCTGAAGGTGAAGGTGGTCCCCTGCTGGGGTGGGCTCTCGACCCAGACCCGCCCACCATGCGCTTCGATGAACTGCTTAGCGATGGCCAGCCCCAGCCCCGATCCGCCGCTGCCGCGTGCGCGTGATCTGTCCGCCCGCCAGAAGCGCTCGAAGACATACGGCAGATCCTGTGGAGCGATCCCAGGTCCGGTATCTGAGACGCTTACGAGCGCATCTTCGTTCTGTCGCACCAATCGCACGTGGATCTCTCCCCCATCGGGCGTGTAGCGCTGGGCGTTGCTCAAGAGATTCAGAAGTACTTGAGCAATTCGCTCCGAATCACAGTGCGCGATCAGGGGTTCCTCCGGCACGTCGAGCACGAGTTGAATCTTTTTGTGTTGCAGCTGAGGCTTGAAGACAGCAATGACTCGTCGAATCAATCCACGTAGATCTGTGGCTTGACGCTTAAGACGCAGTTCGCCCGCTTCTGCTAAGCTCAAATCGCGTAGATCGTTGATGATCCGACTGAGCAGCTGGCTCTCTTCGTGAAGGGAAGCGATCATTTGTGGTGTAGGCTCGTAGATGCCATCGAGGACCGCTTGCAGATTCCCCTCGATGACGGTAAGGGGTGTGCGCAGCTCATGGGCGATGTCGGCGGTCATTTGGCGGCGTAGCTGCTCCGATGTATCCAGACGCGCGGCCATGCGATTGAAGGCCGCACTCAGCTGCCCCAGCTCATCTTGCGAGTAAACGGGTAGGCGCGGCCCTGGGCCTGAATTACCCGATGCGATCTGCTCTGTGGCTCGGGCTAACTGGCGCAAGGGAACCGTCAACTGACGCAACAGCAAGGCTCCTACGATGAGAGCGGCCAGGGCAGCGATCAGGCTCGCAATCAAGATGGAACGGCTGATGGAGTCGAGAAAGGCTTGCTCAAGTGGGTTGAAGGCATTCTCTAGAGAACCCGCCAAGAGCGTGCCTACTCGTTGAGTTGCCGTGTTGATGGGCACGCCGTTGATGAGTGCTTCTTGAGTGAGGCGCCGGCCCACAAGTTGCTGGTTTGGCGCGAGTAGTATTGTGCCATCTTCGTCGGCCAAGATGAGATTGTAATGGTAGAGGAGCATGGCGGGGTTCATCTGGTACATCATCTCATGGCCCATGGGAGACGGCGATCCTGTCGCGCTAAAGAAGTTTTCGATTCCACGCCAGCTGCCATTGCGTGTATAATAATCTGCAAAGAGCGGTTGCAGCTCATAGGCATGAATGATCCCGCTTTGGGTACTGTAGACCTGAAAGCCCTCGCGCAGGGCGCGCTCGACCAGCCAGTAGGCAGTAGCTCCGCCTAGGAGGATCACGGCGGCAAAAGCCCCGATGAGCTTGACGCGCAGCGGGACTCGTGCATTGATTCGTGAGATCATGGGTGTCCTTCAAGGCGCAGTGTAAAAGATAAAGAGGGCTGAATCAAAGCGACCCAGCCCTCGGTTTCTCGCTATTTCTGAGTTTCGTCCTGGGGTTGCTCTGGCGTGATAGGAGCGTCGGTCTGCATTCCTGCGCAGTGTCCCCCGCCTTCCCCCATCATGCCACCCTGCATCTGGCCCATGCCCCCACCGCCCATCATGCCGCCGTGCATTCCGCCCATGCCGCTGCCCATGCCATTCATGTTGCCCATATTGCCCGAAGGCCCCATGCTCCCACCTTGCATCATGGGGCCCATCGATCCCATCATACCGCCCTGCTGCATCATGGGACCCATGGCTCCCGACATAGGGCTGGAAGCCCCATTGGCATTGCCCGATCCCCAACTGGTGATGCCAAGCGCGACAAGCCCCAGCAAGAGTGCACCACCGATTACGGCTAGTAATGTATTGTTCATGATTCTCTCCTTTCGAAGTCTAAAGCACCTTCATGTCTACAAATGGCCCGTGCCAGGTGTAATACCAGACCCAGCCTGTGTAGCCGTTTACGCTTAGCATACTGATGATCTTATCGTCCCTCATCACGAATACATCATAGAAGCCGTAGAAGGTATCTACTTCTGCACTGACGGTAGTTCCGGGCAGATACGCATCGAGAAAGCTTTGCGCCGACTGCTTGGCCTGTTCAGCAGTGACCGGCATCTGAGTGGTGGGCACTGTCGGCCACCA
Source organism: Candidatus Fraserbacteria bacterium (assembly GCA_037442925.1). Classification (GTDB taxonomy): domain Bacteria; phylum Bipolaricaulota; class Bipolaricaulia; order RBG-16-55-9; family RBG-16-55-9; genus RBG-16-55-9. The sequence goes on from JBBIPG010000038.1 coordinate 13,500, forward strand.
GGACCAGGGCGGACCATGCATGTGTCCCCAACCCATACCGTACTTGGTGTTCCACATCGTGTTAGGTCCAGGTTCCCAGCAGACAGATCCCGTCGTGAGCTTGTCGATGAGCAGGGTGAAGGCTCCGGCTCCGGTGCTCTTCTCTTTGACAACGACGTCAAAGTGGTTCGTGAAGTCGATCACTTTGGCCGCTACTAGATCGGGGTTGCCAACGAAGGCCAGATATTGTTGTGTGGCTACTATGGCCTGATCGATCGTGAGTGGTGTAGGTGTCTGGGGGAAACCCAAGCTCCAGAGAGCCCGGCAACCCATCATCGGCCCCGGCCCTCCTTGGCTCATAGGTCCTGCGGGTCCTCCACCACCCATCTGAGCCCAAGCTGTCACACTAAGCAACAGAGTTGCTACCACCAAGGCTATGCTACGTGCTATTGTTCTCTTCATGACGTTACCTCCTTCTTCCGGAACCCCAGCGTAGCTTGCGCAAGTGGAGGATATGTGAAGGAGTTATGGAGGTTCTATGGAGATGCTTCGCCGCGAGAGAACTTGTAGCCCACGCCGTGAACGGTCAAGATGTATTTTGGGGTTTTCGGGTCGGCTTCGATCTTCCTGCGCAGGTTCTTGATGTGGGTGTCGATGGTGCGCTCAAACGTGGCGTAGGTGACGTTGTAGAGCGCCTCCATCAACTGACGTCGGCTGAAGACCCGGCCCGGTTGCTCCGCGAGTGTGGTCAAGACGTTGAACTCGATGGGCGTGAGCGGGACGATCTCTCCTCTCAAGCGAACTTCGTGGCTGTGGAGATCGCTCACGAGCTCGCCCGCTTCGATCACGCTTGGCTTGGCTATCCCTTCTGCTCTACGCAAGACGGCGCGCACGCGAGCCAGCAACTCGCGCGGGTTGAAGGGTTTTACGATGTAGTCATCCGCACCGAGTTCGAGACCCGCCACTCGATCTGCTTCTTCTGCCCGTGCCGTGAGCATGATGATCGGAGCGTTCGACTCTTTGCGAATCGACCGAGCCACGTCCATTCCGTCGATGTCCGGCAGCATGAGATCCAACACCACGAGATCAGGCTGCTCTCTCTCAAAGAGATCGAGGGCCCCCCGCCCGTCGTAGGCGGAGAGCGCTCGAAAACCCGACTTTTCTAAATACGCTCGGAGCAAGTGGACAATCTTGGGCTCATCATCTACGACCAGAATCTTCTTCACGCTCTCCATGTTGGATGAAAGAGAGCTTTGGGGCAAGCTTACGAGTAATGGCAATCTCCCGCGCATGTCGGGCCCGGTCGCTCGCAGTGCCCAAAGACGCACGTCAGAAAGAGCTTCCAAACCAGATCAGGCACGCCTCGCTTGACCGGCAGCTTCAGTTCCCTCAGATTCTCAAACGAGAGCGGTCGTGCGTGAGCTACATAACCTCCCGTCAAGAACTCCGCGATTGACTCTCGGTGCGCTTTGGTCATCGCTTTGTCGTCCAGGAACCAGTCGATGTAACTGCGAACCTCGGTAAGCGCCTTCTCCGCCAGATCGGCCAGCGCAATCGTCTCATCGCCGATGGAGTCAATACTCTTCTTTGCCATAATGCCGAGCAGCGAGCCTGCCGCCACTCCGTTGATTTGAGGATCGAGCGGCCCCAACACTGAAAAATTCTCCATCAAGATCTCATCGGCTGCCAAGGCAATCAACGTACCACCGCTCATGGCGTAGAAGGGCACAATCGCAGTGACTTTGGCCGGATGTTGTTTGATGGCAGAGCCGATCATCTCGGCAGCCAGTTGCAGTCCACCGGGCGTGTGAATGATCATGTCTATGGGTGCTTTCTTTGGCGTTTGATGGATTTCCATGAGGACATGTTCGGTATCTTCAATGGTGATGCTCTGCTCCTCTTCCAGCCAAGGCTCCTTGCGATGGATGAGCGTGATGGCGCGACTGCCACGTTCCTGCTCCAACTGGTCAATGATCTTCCGGCGCTGGGCTAGGATCTGCTGCCGTAACTCCTCTTTGTCCCTGGACTGTTCCTCTGCTGCAGACATGTGCTCCTTCCTTTCTCACTGAACGCCAAACCGGCTTGGATCGAAGCTCGGTAGAGCTGCCGGATCAAAGATCTCATCTGGCAGATCGAGTGTGCGCTTCTCGAGGGTGGTAATCTGGGTCTCACTGTTCTCTAGCACATTCTTGATGATGAGCTTGTTCGTTTCAAGCCGGCCCTCAAACAACTGCAGATCGCTGGCTTCGAAGACCTGCTCCAGCTTGCCATCGTCGCGCACGCCCTCTTGTCGGAGCACGATGAATTCCTCTTGATCGACCCACATCTTGCCTGTCGGGTAGTCCACATCGGCACCCGGCTTAGCCGTAAGATTCAACACGTAGGTCGGGCGCCCCAAGATCGTGTCCTCACCCGCAAGCTCTGCGGTGTAATCGTCGGAGTAATTGGAGCGACCGACGCTATCTTGCTGGATGTTGCTTCCGGCAAAACCTGTATTGCGATCCCTCTCGGAGACCAGCTCTTTCACTTGGCCGAGCGCAGGCAAGAATAAGAAGAGCTTGATCTTTTCGAGTGGGTCAACGGGATCAATGCTGAGGAAGATTGTGCCCCTCTCCAATTCGGGTTCAAGGAAGTAAGCCAGCAACCGGTCCGGTTGATCGGGTAGATTGGTCTTGGTGAAGAAGGCGAATTCTTTATCGACTTGCGTTCCATCCTTGGCCAGAATGTGGAATTGAGCAATGGTGATGCGCCCGCCGGTGCCGAACTCACCGCGCTCATCGACCTTGACCAAGATCTGATCTCCGGTAAGCGACTGCCCTTGCCCAATCATCGCCCCGAGCGCGAGCCCGACTACGACGATTGCTACGCCCATGGATTTAAGAACTCTGAGATTCATGGTGATCCCTCCTGGATCGTTTCAGTTTGTAGATTCGCTGTCTCTTCATGTTCATTGCGAACTGCTGAAATGAGACTCGGGTCGGCTTTGACCGTCTGTGGCACTACGGCATCGCGCCGGACAGACGCGGGCTTAAAGCTCAGCAGCAGGGCCGGGATGATTGTAAAAGTCGCCAGGGCGCTCGTGATCATGGTGAGGCTGATCAAGAGCCCGAAGTTTGATAGACCCTTGAAACTGCTTGCGAGCAGGATCCCGAAGCCCAGCACCACCGTGAGGGTGTTGAAGAGGATGCTCTTGCCTGCGCCGCGCATCGTGCCGGCAAACGCTTGTGAGTAATCGCCCGTCTGCTTGATCTCGAGACGAAAGCGACTGATGAAGTGGATGGCAAAATCAATGCCAACGCCGATCGCGATGCTGCTAACTAACACCGTCGCCATGTCGAGGGGCAACCCGAAGAAGGCCATCGTCCCCAAGCCTACGAGCACGGCCAGCAATAGGGGAATCAGACTGATGAGACCCGCCACAAGCGAACCCATCAGCAAGGACACGATCGTCCCGGCGGCCAAGGTGCTGGCCGTCAAGCTCAACACTTGATTGGGAATCATCTTTTCCAGCGTCGCTACCAGGTGCGTTCGGTTCCCACACGCTCCGTCTTCACATCCGGGAAATTGCTGCGCAAATAGGCTTCTACGTTCTCGGCGAGCTTGCGGTATCGTTGGCCGCTCACGTTGTGGAGGCGCCCCACGACTTCGCCCTTGGAGAAGTTGGTTGTCGCCAGGTTGTCGAGACTGCCACCCTGAAACGTAAAGAGCGTCAAGAGCTGAGCAGCAAGCCGTGGGTCGTCGGGCACGGTGAAGACGGCCGGATCGTCGGAGTTGAACTTCTGATTCATGGTGCGCACGACTTCCGCAATCGAGATCGCCCGACCCACTTCCGGTTGAGCCTCCAGGTACTCTTGCAAGGCGACCAACCGCTTGAGCAGTGTGGGATCCTTAAGACCATCCGACCTTCCGGTGTCCACCTCGATGAGCATTTCAGAGCTGCCGCCCAGCGATTCGTCGGCGATCTCCATGGCGCGAACGGCTGAGTTTTGCGGTCCCAGAAATTCGGTCGCGCTCGTCTCGGTGCGGATCTTCGGGATCTGTCCAAGAAAGAGGATCAGGACAATGAGAGCTACCCCAGTCACCGCAATGCGTCGCCGCTCGACCAAACCCGCCAAACGCAGCAACGCACGCGTTGCGAGACCTCGATCAAATTTCTCAGGGATTTTCGGCAGCGGCAGGAGCGCTAGCACGGCTGGGATCAGCGTGAGCGAGAGAATCATCTCGAAGAACATGCCCAGGGCCGTGAAGGCGCCAAAGACCCGCTGTGGCCACAGAAACGTCACCATCAACGCCAGAAAACCGGCCATCGTCGTCAAGGATGTCATCACGACTGGGCCAGTCATCTCGCGCATGGTCTGCAAGATCATCGCTCGCTTTGATCTCTTGTTCTGTGCCACGTCTTCGTAATACCTGTGGAGGACGTGAATTCCGTCCGCCACTCCCATGGCGACCAAGATGATCGGCAGCATGGTAGAGAACGGCGTGAACGGCGAGCCAACGAGCGCCATAATGCCCAGGGTCCAGACGAGCGCGATCAAGACAATGCCTAATGGAATGAGCACACCGCGTGCGCTACGCAGCGTCACATACAGAACGACGATGATCGCTAAGATGGTGAACGGCAGGAGCAAGCGCAGATCGCGATCCATCATGTCGAAGATCTCATTGTGTATGGGCGGATGCCCGATGGCCTCCACCCTTTCAGGGCCTTGGTACTCGCGAGTGATCTCAGTGACTTGGCGCGCGATCGCTGGCTTGTCGTCTCGATAGGGGTTGACCTTCACGAAGATGGCGGCGGCCCTGCCGTCTTCGGAGACGATGATTCCACGCAGGCGGGAATCACCTAAGACCTTCTGTTTATACGCCTCTAGCTCGTCGGCCGTCTCTGGAACCTTTTCGGCAGCTGGCTCGATGATGAGTGCCTTCTTGGTGCCACGGATGACGTCCGCAGTCGTCGGCCCTTGAACATCGTCCACACCTTCTAGCTCCTCAAACCGCTGCTCCATCTCTTGGATCTTGCGCAGAGTCTCGGTGTTGAATATCGTCTCGGGGCTTTGGATCAAGACGAGGATCCACTCTTGGGAGCCGTAGGTTGCCTCCGCCCGCTCGGTCGCCTGGCGTGCTGGCTCATCCTTGTCGAGAAACTTCGAGAAATCTGTCTCGGTCTTGATCTGCGGAATGAACACGGCTAACCCCACGGTTAACGCGGCGACCAGGACAAGGGTCAGCCAGGGATGATCGATTGTCTCTTCATACAACTTGTGCATCCAGCGCATGATGCCGGCCTCCTTTACGCGATCTGGCACAGCTTGAGTTCGACCCATTGGTTCACCTGACAAGCGCCTCCGGCGAAACCCCATCCCACCTGGGGTGGGCTATGGTACAAAAATAATAGCAGCCCGGATCGGGGTCTGCCATGACGCACGGCAGGCCTTGACATGATCCTCGTCAGTACCATCGCCTTAGCCTTACCTTGGGTACCCATAGGTCAACTCCAAGGCTCGCTGCAGCATCAGCCAAAGTGCCAATTCCGCCACGCCGAAGCCGAAATACTGGGAGCATGTTCATTGAACAACTTGAGAAGCTCTGGAATGCGTTTAGCGTTCAAGTTCTTTCATCGTCATTACTTGGGCACGTCTAGCTCCTGGGTATGCTCATATCCAGCCATGCAGGGCGTGCAATCGCTTCCGTCAGGCAGCGGCCCCTCGACCATCTCTCCCTTGCCTGGATCAAGATAGAGGTTATGCCCCACGCCCTCGCCGGATTTGCGGCTGAGCTCCTCTGTGAGGCTTGCAACTCCCTTGTCTACTTGGAGTCGCCCGTCTGCCGTGAGCGTCATTTCATAGAAGGGGAGAGGTCGGGGAGCTGGGCCGCCCAGCACGCGGCCGTCACGCGCGAAGCGGCTCCCGTGGCAAGGACAGTAGGCGTGGACAACGGGATATTCCGGATTGGGTGGTCCGAAGGGTTTATATGAACAGCCCAGATGTGTACATATGCCAGAGACGGCTTGAAAGCCGTAAGAGCTACGAAAGATGTAGACCTGTTGCGCTTCGAGAAGTTTCATATCGCCGACTTGATAATCCTCCGGTCGGCCCGCGGTGAACGCACTCGATGGCTCGTAGCTCATCTTGGGCAAGATGAAGGAGGCAATGCTGGTGAAGACACCTCCGAGTGTCAAGAAGAAGGTTGTCAGTCCGATTCGGGTGAAGAGACTTCGCCGGGTGAGTTGATGGGCTTGCGGTGAGACCGAAAAATCGTCTCGATCCTGTCGGTTCTTGTGTTTCATTGGCTGTAAGTTTGATCGCTCTCCTTTCAAGCTCTTCGCAAGTACTTCAAGACCTCCATCAGCTCGTCGATCTTTTCTTCTCCATGGCCCTCTTCGGTTGCCAGGCGTATACAGTGCTTCATGTGAGCTTCGCTGATCGTGTTAGCCAGTTTGGTGAGCAGGGCCTGCACGGCTGCGATCTGCTTGAGGATGTCGACACAATAGCGCTCATCTTCAATCATTCGCTGGATGCCTTGGACATGTCCTACGATGATATTGATCACGCGGGCGGCGTCGTGCTTGGCTTGAGGGTGAGCGGCTAGGCTCCCCTTTCGCTCCGCTTCCTGCACTGTTGCTAACGTTGTCTTGGTCATAACACGCTCCTTTGCGGTTGGCCCGCCCCGGGTGGGACAAAGATACCCTCAGTATACTTTGTCTTGCCTTCGTCCTCTACTGGGTTGCTGGCTCAGTGGCCGCTGCCAGATTTCGAGTGCCGGCCGGTGTATACGTACTCTTCTGGTGCTTTCTCGAACTTGGCCTTGCAGCCCGGCGAGCAGAAGTAGTACGTCTGGCCTTGGTATTGAGCGGTTGCAGCTGCTTTGGCCTTGTCGATGGTCATCGCGCAGACCGGGTCCTTCACTTTCTCTGCCATCGCGAAGTCACCTCCTTTCTCTCGCGCATTTCGGGCAGGGGGAGGGGCAGGGTCACACGGTGCGGGGTATGGTGCCCCTGCCCCTCGGGCGCCTCAGTGGTGTCCCGCTGGCATCGGCCGAGAGGCGCTCGTCAGGCTTTCCTCTTGAGGTCGCTCGCGATTGAAGTAGTTGTACAGGGGCACGAAGATGGCGGCGATGTAGACCCCACTGACGAAGCTCGCGATCAACCCCCATAGAAAACTACCGAAGCTCAGCCAGCGAAATCCTGGCAACACGAGTTCCCAGAACTTGTACATCAGCCAGGAGTTGGGCCAGAGCAACCCGCCCAGTACGTCTAGTACATAGGTGATGCTGAGAATGCTGCCTAGCGTGATAGCCATGGGCTTGAAATGTACCCGGTTCATCGAGCTCACCCTTTCTATCCACCCCACCTGGGGTGGATATGCACATTCTAGCACAACTCTTCAAGGCTGTCAAGTGCTCGGTGGTCCCTGCGCCAAGAGATCGTTACCAGGGGGAAGTGTGGCGCTGGCTCAAGAAAGCAGGCATCCTCTCTTGGATACGGCTCTGGAAGAGCGTTCAAG
>JBBIPG010000039.1:0-20490 GCA_037442925.1 Candidatus Fraserbacteria bacterium
GACTGTTCAACGCGGGACTTACAGATTATCATATTATGGTAAGGCAGCGGAGTTGAATTGTCAACCCACCGGTTGACTCACGGCCGGTGGGTTCTCCCTTTTCTTGTCTCTGAAACTCCTGTCAGTTTTCCACCCTCATGCCATATGATAAGTCGCGTTCTGCTTGAAACCAGCGTTTCTGTAGGCTACATTGCCACATGAATTTGGGAGGGAGGCAGCTCATGCACACGAAGCGAATTCTCTGGAGTGTAGTGGCTATAGCTCTTTTGGCCGTTGTGTCACTCGTCGGCGTAACGCTATGGCAGCGCAACGCACAGCTTGACTCCTCCACGTATGGTCTTCGTGTGAACGGGGAAGCAGTCTCTCAAGCAGACCTCGATCTGGCGACTCAGAACCTGATGCAAGCCTATAGAGAGGCCTATGTCCAACAAGGGAGCGGGGATTTCGATCAGCTCCTTGCTGGCTCAGTCGGGGGGTACTACCAGCTTCAGATCCGCTACCAAGCCGCTCAACAACTGATCGAACGCGCACTCGTTCGCCAGGAAGCCCGACGCCGCGGCATCAGCCTGCGCCGCGATGAGATCGAACAAGCCTTCCAGGAACGCTACCAACGTTTTCTGCAAAGCAGCAATGTAACAGAAGCTGAACTGCGAGAACTCTTTGCGGACCCCGCCAAGAAACGTTTAACCCAGCAGCTCCTCAGCATCCGCGATGAGAGCGTCGATGCCCTCAAAGAGCGAATACGGCAAGAGGCAGAACAGAATCTGCTGCGGACACGTCTGGCCGAAGCCGTGCTGGGACCGCAATTGTCCCTTGCCTCCGACGCAGGCAAGGAGCGTTGGAGCACATGGCTTGATGAGCTTACGATGCAGAGTAAGATCGCCTTTAGCGATCCTTTACTGAACGCGTATCACTTGGAGCAGCTCGTGGATCGCGGAAAGACGACAGAAGAACGCCTGCGCTACTTGGACGAGGCCATTGCGGCCTATCAAGAGATCAAAGCCAAACAGCTCTCTTCCGATCCCAATCTCGATTACTACCTCGCGCAACTCTATAATCTTAGAGTCAACTGGAGCTTGCAGCTCGAGCAAGAGCTAAAAGCTCAAGCGCAAAAGGACCAGCAAGCGCAAGAGAAACTAGATCGTGTGCAGAAACAGATCGAAAGCAACCGCCAGAAGGCCACGCAATTCTTCTTCAACTCCGGCGTGAACGATGAGCGCCAGTTCCAGACCCTCCTCATGGCCGATCCCAATAATCCCTTCTATTACTATCTCTATGCGCGCTTCCTGCTGGCAGACAGGAAGGACGTGACTCGCGCACTGCGGTGGCTCAAGAAGGCCCTAGAGCTGGACCCCAGATACGTGGATGCCTATGTTTTGCTGGGCGACCTGAACGTCTTCCGCGAGCATTTCGTGGAGGCCATTGATGCTTATTCTACGGCTCTACCGCTGGCCAAGGATTGGGAGGCCAGCGGCCAGCCGTTCAGGACAGCAGACAGTCGACCCGCTTCCGTCCAACGCAAGCTGGCGGAGGCGTATCTGGGTCTCGCTCGACAGTTAGAGCAGTTCCCGCAAGTGGGTTCAGAGGAGCAGAAGGCTTCTGCCATCTCGCAAGCGGATGAATGGCTCCAGGATCTACTCCGATCTCTGAAAGAGACCGATCCATCCTATGGCACTGTTCTGGCAGATCTTGGCGATGTGGAATTCCTCAAGGGCAACTACGCCCAAGCCCAAGAGCGCTATCAGCAATCGCTCTCGTATGCCCAGGACAAGTCCGTGCAAGCGAAACTGGGGCAAGCGTATCTTCGGAATCAACAACTGCCGGAAGCCCAACAAGCGTTTCAAACGGTGCTTCAGCAAGATCCCACGTGGGCACCAGCCCATCTCGGTCTGGCACAGACCTACCTTGCCCAAGGCAGACAGAGCGATGCTCTACAAGAATACAAACTGGCTTTTCAACAAAGCGCGATGCTCAGCTATGCCGAGAGACGGCAAATTGCTCTCGAAGCGATCCAACTTGCCCCAGACGATGCCGAGATCCACTTGATGCTCGCCGATTTCTATCTGGAACAAGGCGTCTACCAGGGAGCCAAAGACGAATACCAGATCGTTCTTCGCTTCCAGCCCAATTCTGTCGCGGCACTCAAGGGGTTTGGCAAAGCCTCACAAATCCGGCTCGAATACGAACAGGCGTTGAGATCTTTCCAGAATGCGCTGAAGCAGAACCCCTCTCCCCAAGAGCAGGTGGAGCTATATAAGCTGATTCTTGAGGTGGCGCGGGCAGTGGCCGGCCCCGGCAAGCCCGTGGGAGAAGAAGGACAGAATGCGCTCTACCAACTTGCCGCGCTCTATCTCAACGCAGGGGAACTTGACAAGGGGCGAAATACTCTGCAAGAGCTACGTGAGAAATACCCCACGTATCGTAGAGACGACGTGGCAAGCTTGGTGCGGCAACTCACCCGCCTTGTCGGCGACACCCTTCCAGGACAGCCCGTGGCCGATCAAGGACACAGAATCATCGCCCCCGGCGAAGGACATCCCCCCTACAATTCCACTCCTCCAACCTCCGGCTGGCACTATGCCATCCCGGCGCGTTGGGGAATCCACGAGAGCGCCATTCCCGATGAGGTCCAGTTGCGCAACTTGGCCGGCGGGGGCGTGCTCATTCAGTACAAGCCAGATCTCGCCTCAGAAGAACTCCAACAACTGCGCACCTTCGTCGCCGAACTGCGCAAGGACGAGAAGTACTGCAAGGTCATTCTTGCACCCTACGAGCGGCTGGACTACGCAATCACCCTCACAGCTTGGAATCGCATAGAGAAGCTGCGCGCCTTTGATGCAGAGGAGTTGCGCATCTTCATCGATGCTTTCATCGGCAAGGGACCTGAAGTCGGTGAAGTGACCTGCTCATAATCCGTGAATCAATTCTGTCTTCTTCCGATGATGATATCGGGATCTCCGTCGTGGTCTACATCTATATAATCCTCTTTCCCAGGCTCGATCAAAATCTCGTCGTCACCGTCGCTGTCCAGATCGAGCATGGCCACGATGGCCCCGGTGGAACGCCGGGTTTCGCTGAGCACCCCTACCCATAAGACCTCAAGTGGATCGGTATCTTCGCGGTCAAAACCAAACCTTCCAGCAAAGTAATCACCACGAGCACGCGCCTTGTCTTGAACCACAATCTCCCAATCGCCATCCCCTTCGATGTCCGCAAAACCAGCGATCAATCCAAGCTCTTCCGGATCGACATTGCCATCGTTATCGAGATCTAGGCCCTGAACCCCAATCCAGATCGCTTCGACGTCGTCATCTCCATCTGCGTCCGCGCTTCTGACGCGCGCGGAACGAAGCGTGGGGTCTGAGATGACGAGCTCCATCTCCGGCCGACCGTCAAACTCCGCCCAACCGAAGAGGCTCCCGCCACCCCTGGTCCCGACTGTAAGCTTATCAAAATCGCCCTTTCCCTCTATGCCCGTCACCGTGGTCTCCCCGGGATTCAACGCAGGATCTTGGCAATAGGTCTCGATATCGGCCTCATCTAAGTCATTATCCAGCTGGGTCTCGTTGCACTCTACATCATCAAGTGCCGTGCCAATTCCCGCCAGCGCATATCCGATTGCAGCAGCTACCATTAGAGCTACCACCACTTCTTTCCCTCTGAAGCGCCACAACACGTCTTACCCTACCTCCTGTAGTTGATGTGCAAATCTGTGAGCGAGATCGCTGCCCGTTACCCGCCGCCTCCTCGGGACGCATATGGGTCAGCGGCATCTCGGAGTGCATCTCCCATGAAGTTAAAAGCCAATACCGAGATGATGATAAAAAATCCAGGGATGAGCAGCCACCAGTGTTTCGACAACGAGGAGATGTTGTTCGCCGCGTTCAGCAGCAGCCCCCAGCTGGTGGCCGGCTCATGGACACCCAGACCCAGAAAGCTGAGTCCGGCTTCGGCCAGGATGAGACCTGGGATCGTCAGCGTGGAAGCCACGATCAAGTAGCTCATCGTGTTGGGCAGAAGATGCCGGAAGATGATTCGACCATTGCTCGCCCCCATGGCGCGGGCCGCGAGGGCATACTCCTGCTCGCGAAAAGCAAGAATCTGGCCTCGCAATACGCGGGCGATCCCGGTCCAGCTGGTAACGGCTAAGATGAGGATGATCCCCACGAAGCGCTGCTCCTCGGAGATATCCCGAGGTAAGATCGTGGCCAAAACGAGCAGAAGCGGAAGAGCCGGATAGGACTGGAGCACCTCAATGAGCCTCTGGATCGCCATGTCGACCCAGCCGCCATAGTAACCCGAGAGGCCACCGAAGAGGATGGCCAAGACGAGAATGATGATGAGAGACAGCGGTCCGATGGCGAGCGAAACCCGGCCTCCCAGCAAGGTGCGACTGAAGAGATCCCGGCCGAAGAGATCCGCCCCAAAGAGGAAGACTTGCCCCGGAGAGTCCGGTGGCTCACCTGTCCCGAACAGGTGGATATCCGTGGAGATTAGGCCAAGCAACTTGTAAGGATCTCCCCGCACGAAGAAGCGGATGGGGTAGAGGCGGCTGGTGTCTTCCCGAAAGGACGGCTCTCCCGTCTCGGGATCGAAGCTGCGCACGGTGGCGTAGACGAAGGGACCCATGAATCTCCCTTCGTGGAAGAAGTAGATCCGGGTCGGGGGAGCGTATCCCAACTGTTGGTGGAACTGATCTCCGGCGTAGGGGCCGATGAAGTCCGCAAAGACCGTCAGCACGGTCAAGAGGAGGATGATGACGCTTCCTAAGACGCCCAACCGATGGCGCTTAAACCGCCGCCAGATCAGCTGCCCCGGGGTCAGTAGCGGCTGCTCGCTGATCTCCGGCTCGACTCGGGTCTTCTTCCTCTTCAGTTCAGCTACAGCCATAGGCTCTCACTCATAGCGCACGCGCGGGTCCACCCAGGCCAAGAGGATATCCGCAATGAGATTTCCGATCAGCAAGAAGAGCGCGAAGAAGAGAAGCACGGTCACGACGACGTACTCATCCGGAGGCTGAAGCGACTGGAAATAGAAGATCTCCAGATTGGGCATGTTGAGCACTTGAGCCGCCAACAGCGAGCCGCTCACGAAGGCCGGCAGGGATTGGCCGAAGATGGAGATCATCGGGTTGATGGCGTTGCGCACGGCGTGCTTGTAGATGACGATCCGTTCTGCCACTCCCTTGGCGCGGGCCGTCTGGACGTATTGAGAGCCCAAGATGTCGAGCAGTGTCCCGCGCATGACGCGCTGGAGGCCAGCAATTCCCGCCGCTCCGATCACGAGTACCGCCGGCCATAGATGCGCTAAATAATCGACGAACTTGTTCCAGTTCCAGTGCCACGGCCACGGAGACCCAGCAATGTAGGGCTGTGAAAAGATGCCGCCAACCGCCGGATACCCGAGGTTCGTCAACACAAAGAGAAGCACCAAGGCGCTAAAGAAAGTCGGGATCGAGAGGCCGACAAAGCTAAAGAGCGTCAGGCTATGATCCCCTAGCGAGTACTGGCGGGTGGCAGAGTAGATCCCCAAGGGAAGGGCTACCAGCCAGACGAAGATGAAGGTCGGAATGGTGATGAGCAGCGTGATGGGGAGGTACTGCATGATCAAGTCGCCGACGGGTTGACGCTTCTCGAAGGAGTAGCCGAAGTCCATCGGCTGAAAATGCACGAAGGGGAAGCTCAAATCCACCGTCGGCTTGCCCACGATGCCGTAGAGCCACTTGCCATAGCGCACATACCAGGGCTGATCCAGCCCGAGATTCTTGGCGTATCGTTCAATGGTCTCCGGGCTGACCCGCGGGTTGAGCTTAAGCTGGGAGACGAAGTCGCCATTGAACTGTTCTTGTAGCGCGATGATGGCAAAGCTGACCAGCGAAACCAGAAAGAGCGTGGGAATCATCAAGAGCACCCGGCGTATGATGTAACTGAGCATCCCACGCCCTCCTTTTCTGGTTCTGGTTCCACGCGCGTCTTACGAGTTATCTTGCACTTGTGGAAACGCCTAGTCTCCCTTTCCCTTCCAGCTTGGCCCGGCAGTCGTCTGTCCGCTGCCACCACAGCTTGTCGCCGAAGGCCACCCACTGCTGGAGGTTCCCCGATTGCGGCCGGAAGTTCTGGCTGTTCACCAGGCACTGATCAACCCCATAGAGGAAGATGACGTTAATAAGGTAGATCACCCCTAGGTTCTCCGACTCCAGCCGCGTGAACTCGTTGTAGTACTTCTCTTTGGCTTCTTCGACATCGAAGACCTTGGCCCCATCTTCCAGAAGCTGTTCGGCGCGCACCTCCCAGTCGGGCGGATTGTCCTTGGACGAGTAGCGCCAGAAGTGGAGGAAGCCATTGATGCGCCAGACGTTGATGCCTCCCGTGGGGTCGACCCCGCCTGTGAAACCAATGACGACGGCTCCGTAGCGGCTCCCCTGCAAATCGGTGACCAAGGCGTTGAAGTCTTGAGATTGGTATTTGGCTTGTAGGCCCGCTTCCTTGAAGTCGTGCTCGATCTGCTGGGACATCTGCTCACGGATGGTGTTGCCCCGGTTGGTCACGAGCGGGAAGCTGATATCGCGCTGATCTTCTGGGCCAAACTTCTGAGCGCAATCGGCGTTGTCGCGGCACGCTTGCTGCGAGACTAAGAATTTATCGGTGATGTTGCGTGTGCCGTCGCCATCTACATCGGTCAGGCCCAGATCATCGAGCATCTGCTTGGCTTTGGGCAGATCATAGGGGTATTTCTTGGCAGATTCGGCGTCATAGAACGGCGAGGGAATCGAGATCCACGCCCACTGGGGAGCAGCCAAGCCTTGATAGATGTTCTCAATCATGGCTTGCTTGTTCATCGCGTAGGCCAGTGCCTGACGGAATTCCTTGGCTCTCATTACGTACTGGAGCGCCTGGTGGAAAGGATCTCCGGGCTTGAGCTTAGAGATGTCTTGATTGAGCACCAGGAACGTGTTCCCGTACACCGGGCCGTCCTTGATAGTCTGCCAGCCTTTGTCTTTGGCGCTCCCTACGATCTCCGCCCAGTCCTGTGGCCGCGAGCCATACATGTCCGATTGTCCGCTCTTGAAGTAGAGGAACTGGGTGTCGATGTTCTGGACGATCAAGACGGCCAGCTCATCGAAGTAGGGCAGTTGCACGCCGTCCGCATCCACGCGCCAGTAGTAGGGGTTGCGCTTCAGCAGCACTTGCTGTCCTGTCTGGTATCCCTCCAAGACGTAGGGACCTAAGCCGGCAAACTCTTCCGGTGGGGTATTCGTGTTCCAGGTGTTGTTGAAGGTGTCGGGTGAGACACCGGCGAATTGCCCCGCTTGAGCCGCCTGCATGGCCCGATCGGCATACGACTTGGACTTTTCTAGGGCATCGCGCAGGTCGCCGGGCGCGAGCGCCTGGATAAGCTGGTCGAGGTCCTGTTTCACGGCCTCTGCCGCTGTCGTGACTTGTTCCGCGTTCTTGGCATCGATGGCCGCCGAAAGTTGCTTGAGAGCCTCATCGAGAGCCGCCAGGGCCTGTTCGCTGGCCTTCTTTAGATCCTCGCGGTTGTTGTTCACAGTGCTTTGGATGCCTTGCAGAGCGCCTCCGGCACCCGGATTGAGCTTGGCGACGTATTTGGCCAGCTTGTGTTTCGGCAATATGGTAAGGCTCAGACAGTCGCGCAAGAGCGGGCGGTAGGCTTCTGTAACCGTAGCCTGAACGGTGTAATCATCGATCTTGTCGACCTGGACGAACTGGTCTCCAATAATGCAGCCATCCCGGTTGTTGGTGTTGACGTCATCGTTCCCCGTGACATCCATGAAACTGAAGACGACGTCGTCTGCTGTGAAGGGTTGGCCGTCAGACCACTTGATGCCCTGGCGTAAGTAGAACGTGATGCTCTTGCCATCAGGAGAGACCACCCAGCTCTTGGCCAGGCCGGGCATCAGTTCCGCCGTCATGGGGTTGACGTCCACAAGACCGGCCGTGCTCTGCATCAAGAGGATGATATCCGTCGAGCTGGTCTCGGCTGCGGTGGCTGGATTCAGGGTCTTCGGGCCCGAGCCGAAGACGGTCACAACGAGCTTCCCTCCTGGGATGCCGGTGTCTGCAATACCGTGGTCCGCTGTGATGACCTGGGCATCCGGAGGAATACTGCCGCCGGGGCGAAGCGGCGAGACAGCTGGCTCAACCACGGAGAGTGTCCCCTTCCATCCCAGGATCTCCACGGTATGCTTGCCTTCCGTATCCAGCTTCGCAATCTCGAAACGAAACATCTTCTCTTCCTGAGCGGCGAGTGCCACGGTCTGTGAGCTCACGGCCTTGCCATCCAGTTTCAGCTCTACGGCCAATCCGGAAAGCGCACTGGTACTCTTGAGATAGACGTTGTAAGCAGCCGATCCGCCCACCAGCACATAGCCGTTCTCCGGGAAGCTTTCGACTTTGACGACTTGGGGTGCGCCGGTCGGAGTAGTGGGTGTAGGCGTGGGCGCGCCGGGTTCTTTTGTCTTCTCTTCTTGAGGGATCTTCTCTTCTGATGTCAGCGCCCTCTCTTCCGGCTTTGTCGCAGGAGCCTCCTCTTTCTTTGCCGTCTCTGGCGCCTTGGGTTGTTCTTGAGTTGGCGGTTGCGGTACTTGAGATGTCTGCTTCTGTCCCCCACAGCCGGAGAGCACCACCATCATGCCCGCAAGGGTCAATAAGAATAGCACGAGTTTCATCTCCCAACCACGCCACTTCGTCATTCCAAGATCCTCCTCCAGCGGATTTCCGCTGGTCTTTTATATCACGACCCCCCTATCTTGACAACTCCCTCGCGATACGCCACGGCAACCCCCCTGGGGGCAGCGTGGGAAAGTCCATGGAGTCTAGGGAGCCTTCAGGCTTTCACGACTCTTCCGGCTTTCAAGCATCGCGTGCAGACCGTCAGGGTCACCCGGTGGCCGTTCTGGAGCGCCCTTACTCTTTGAAGATTGGGTCGACGAGCTCGATTCACCCGGTTCCCCGCGTGGCTCACTTTGTGGCCGAAGCTTACCCCTTTGCCACAGATTTCACAGACCGCCATATGAATCGCTTCACCTCGCTTTGACCTTGGTAATCTCTTCAATCAATGCCGGGACGATCTCATGGAGATCCCCAATGACACCGTAATCGGCTCGGGAGAAGATGGGCGCTTCGGGATCTTTGTTGATGGCCAGAATGCGCTTTGTCCCCTTAAGCCCTACCATGTGTTGAATGGCGCCACTAATCCCACAGGCAATATAGAGATCAGGCGCGATCTGTGTGCCCGTCTGCCCGATTTGATCCGCATGGGGACGCCAACCGTTGTTCGTGGCCACGCGGGTTCCACCTACGGCCCCACCCAAGAGCTTGGCCAGTTCTTCGAGAATCCGAAAACCCTCCGCGCTCCCTACGCCACGTCCTCCTCCAACGACCACTTTGGCTTCGGGCAGCGATACTCCGGTCTTTTCCGATTCGATGCGCCTGACGACCCTTACCCGAAAATCCTTCTCATCGAGCGAAGGGCGAAACTCTTCCGTGACAAACTCCCGCGCCGGAGAACTCTGTGCCGCCACCGCATGAGGAGCAACCGTGAAGAGCTTGGGTTCGTTCAGGAGTTCTGCTTCTTCCAGAAGGCTTCCTCCCCATCGCAGCCGCGTCACACCGAACGATGCCCCCGGCCGGACCTCCGTGCAGTTGGCTGCCATCCCCACGCCCAAGCTGGCAGCCACGCGCGCCAGGAGTTCATTCCCGCGGTCCGTCCCTGCCGCTGTGACCACCTGCGGGCGGACGGACCCAATCAGCTGAACCAGGCTCTTGGTCCAAGCCTCCGGTGCAAAGTCACTGAAACGCTCATCCTGCACGAGATGGGCTCTCGGTACTCCATACGCTTTCAAGGACGCAGCCAACGCCTGAATCTCTCTGCCGATCAGCACCGCATGTACAGCAGCACCTATCTGCTGAGAGAGGCCCCGCGCGAGCGTGAGCATCTCCAGCGATGCCTCTGCAATCTTCCCTCGATCATGCTCTATGATTCCAAGGATCATCTCTAGATCACCCCGAGCTCCTTGAGCTTCGCCATAACCACGGGCACGGCTTCTTTACCTTGACCCAGTATCTCGACTTGGCCGCTGCGCTCCGCCGGTTTTTTCAATCTCTGCTTGACCAGCTGCGCCTGAGGTTTAGAGAGTTTGATCCGCTCAATCTCCTTCTTCTTGGCCGTCATGATGCCGCGTAGCGAAGGATGCCGAGGAGAGTTGATTCCCTCTTTCACCGTGAAGACAGCCGGCAGCGGGAGTTCATACACCTCCCAGCCGCCTAAGACCTCACGCTTGGCAATGGCTTTGCCGTCTTGAATCTCGAGGGCTTTGATGCCAGCGACACAAGGGATATCCAGTGCCTGAGCCACACGGATTCCCACTTGATAATTGCACCCATCGGCACACTCATTTCCGAACAAGAGCACATCAAACCGGCTCGCACGAACGGCCTCAACAATCGCTTGGGCTGTGGCTTGTGGATCCCATTCACTCCCGTCTGTCTCTAGAAGAACCGCACGTTCGATGCCCTTGGCCAGCGCTTCACGAAGCTGTTCCGCGGCCGCCTCTGGCCCCAGGGTCAATACGGTCGAACTGCCGCCATGCTTCTCGATCAACCGAATGGCCTCTTCGACCGCACACTCCTCGTGTGGGCTGATCGTGAACTCCATGTTGCGCGTGTCGATGGCCTGGGCATCGGCTGTAAGCTCAAACCGCGCTCCGGTATCGGGTACACGCTTGACGCAGACCAGTACGTTCATTCTCCTCACCTGATCGAACTACCTCACCCCGGCCTTTGGCCACCCCTCCCCGATTCGGAGAGGGGGTGGGGGAGAGGTCAGATAATGCGGCTCCAACTCGTAGAATTCATCGTGGCCGGATCTTTGATACGTTTCCCACCCCAGTCGGGCCATCTGAAGACCAGAAGGGCGATTGAGTATCGGCGGTGCCACAGCTCTGGGACCGAATCTGGCCCTGAGCCTTGCACGATGCTCCTCTGCGCCAGGTCCGATGAAAAGCAATCCCTCTGGACTTTCGAGCTTCTGCATGAGGGTCTCTAGCAAAACCGTCTGGACAGGGGCCAATAGCTTGCCCTGATGATAGCCGGCGGCATAGACCCAATCACGGCGGTCCACCAGCAAAACCCAGACCGGGCCCTCCCAGAAATCCGCGGCGCGTGCGTACGCCTCGATAGTTGAAACCCCAACAATGGGAATCTTCAAAGCACGAGCTAAGCCCTTGGCCGTCGCAATCCCGATGCGCAGGCTCGTGAATGATCCAGGGCCGATGGAGACTGCCAGCAACTCCAACTCTCGCCGTCGGGATCCCGCAAGCTTCAAGGCCGCATCCAGGGCTGGCAGGAGTTTCTCCCCCTGCTTAAGGGCTGCAGAGAAGGCGATCTCACTTAGGGGACGGCCCTCTTGCTGAAGACCCACGCACCCTTGCTCGCCGCCGGTATCCAAGCCCGCGATGAGCATGACATCGCATTGTAGAAGACGGAGTAATTCGATGCAAGCCCCGCTTGACGCAGAAACCGTTTCATGGTATAGTGCAACCCTACTATCGATCATCAAAGGAAGGGACTTCAGGATGCCTCAAGTTACTATTTACACGACACCTACCTGCACGTACTGCAAATCCGCCAAGAAATTCTTCGAGGATCACCAGATCGAGTACGCGGAATACGATGTCTCCAAAGACATCGAAAAAGCTCAGTACATGGTGGAGAAATCCGGTCAGACAGGTGTACCCGTAATCGAAATCGATGACGAGATCATCATCGGGTTTGACAAGCGCCGCATCGCCTCTACTCTGGGAATCGACTAGTCTTCTTGTGCCAGCGAGCGAAGAACTGGCGCGTGACCTCCACATCAGCCTGAATCTGAGCTCTTAGTTCTTCCAGAGTAGAGAAGCGTTGGTCGTCTCGCAGGCGGGCGAATAGCTGCACTGCCAGCTCTGTCCCATAGAGCCCTAGCTCCTTCTTTAGATCAGCTTCCAGAATGTGAACCTCAATCGAGATACGGGCACCATCGAATGTGGGACGCCGCCCAATGTAGAGCGCACCTGCTCTTCGCTCGTTCTCATAGAAGACTTGGGCCGCATAGATCCCTTCTCTGGGCACGAGAAGATCCGGGTCAAGAGCCAGATTGGCCGTAGGGAAACCCAATATCCGCCCCTGTCCCTCTCCGGCGATGACTCGCCCCCAGAGCTGGGGGGGATTCCCTAGAAACCTCGTGGCTCGTTCGACGTCCCCTGCTTGGAGGGCCTCGCGAATGGCCGTGCTGCTCACTTGTTCTCCTTGCACGAAGATGGGTTCCACAACGTGAACATCCATCCCCAACTCGCTACCCAAGTGCTGCAGCGTGGAGACGTTACCCGCTCGATTTCGACCAAAGCAGAAGTTACTGCCAACGACCACGGCCCTTGCGCACAGACGCTCGTGCAGAATCTGGGTCACGAATTCTTGCGGTGAGAGGGGCTGAATCTCTGGAAATTCGCTGACGATCACTTGATCCACAGATTGCTTAAGAAGTGTGATTCTCTTTTCGGCCGGCATCAGGAGCGGCTTCGCTCGGCCCAAATAACTCTGAGGCGGACGGGAAAAGGTAAAGACCAGACTCCGAAGACCGCGTCTTCGGGCAAGCTCTTGGGTTCGCTGCAGCAAGGCCCGGTGGCCCAGATGGAGCCCATCGAACGTTCCGATGGTGACAACGGAAGGAGCCCTTAGCTCAGCCATGAGGTTGCGCGGCGAGCGCCCTTTGGACTTCGGCGATCACGCGCGCTTCTACGTCCTCCAAGGTTCCAGGGATCAGGCATCCGGAGGCTTGCTTGTGCCCACCACCCGAGAAGAGCCGCGCAATGCGGCTGACATCCAACCCCTCGTCTTTGGCACGCAGGCTCACCTTGATCTTGCCTGTACCCATCTCTTTGAAGAGCAGAGCGACCCGAACGCCATCCGTCGCCCGCAACTCCTCTGCGAGCCTCTCCGTGTCATTGACGCTGGCATCCGCTTGCCGGAAGGCCTCCTGCGAGATCGAGCTCCAGATGATGCCGTCACGGACTTGAGCATTCAAGAGCGTGTGACCCAAGATTCTGACTTCAGGCAATGTGCGCCGCTCGTAGATCTGTACGGCCACTTCGCGGGCTTGAGCCCCATAGCTCAGTAGCTCCGTCGCCACGCGCAACGCATCGACACTCACGTTGGAGTTTCGGAATGAGTCGGTGTCGGCAACGATCCCGGCATAGAGGCATGTGGCCAGTTCCGGCGTGATCTTCACTCCCAAGTGTTGAGCCAGTGTGTGCAAGAGCATCGTCGTGGAGGCAGTCGCCTTGACCCAATTGATGTGTCCAAAACGTGGGTTATCCCCATGGTGATCGATGTTGACGATGAGAGGGTGATCTTTGACCAATTGGAGAACGGCCTCCCCTACGCGGTTCAGCTGGCCACAATCGACTACGAACCAAGCGTCCATCGGTCCTCGCGGGCTCTCGAGGGCCGAGTGGATCGAGTCCGCGCCGGGAAGAAAGCGCAACGTCTCTGGAACTGGGTCACGCAACACAAGCCAAGTCTTCTTCCCCAAGGCTTCCAGGATGTGTTTGATCGCCAGTTGACTCCCCACGGCGTCCGCCTCCGGGCTCAAATGGGAAGTGACAGCAAACCACTCGTACTCTCGAATTACGTGGATGACCTGATCGATCATGTCGTGGCTCAGTATACTTCATCAGTTGCTGGAGTGCGAGCCGGTTCATTAGAATAAGCCCTATGGTCCGCGAGGCGATCACCCGAGGCGAGGAGCGCGAAGAGG
The DNA here is from genome assembly GCA_037442925.1 of Candidatus Fraserbacteria bacterium. GTDB lineage: Bacteria > Bipolaricaulota > Bipolaricaulia > RBG-16-55-9 > RBG-16-55-9 > RBG-16-55-9. The sequence goes on from JBBIPG010000039.1 coordinate 13,813, forward strand.
ATCGAGTCATCCAGTCGCTTCGTCCGAGGAAACTCGCGGATTTCATCGGCCAAGAGAGGATCAAAACCCAGCTTCAGCTCTATATGGAAGCCGCCGCGCGCCGTCGTGAAGTGCTCGACCACATTCTCTTACATGGCCCTCCGGGCCTGGGCAAGACATCACTGGCACACATCGTCGCTGCCGAGCTGAACGTGAACATAAAGCTCACATCGGGTCCGGTCATCGAGCGCCCGGGAGATCTGGCTGCCATCATCACCGGCCTTTCGGAAGGCGATGTGCTCTTCATCGATGAGATCCACCGCCTGAGGCGCAATGTCGAAGAGCTGCTCTATCCCGCCATGGAGGACTTTAAGCTGGACATCGTGATCGGTGAGGGTCCCAGTGCCCAGTCGCTGCGCATCGATGTTCCCTGCTTTACGCTAATCGGGGCGACCACACGCACTGGGCTGCTCACGTCACCGCTGCGCGATCGTTTTGAGGTGATCTTTCATCTGGATTTTTACAGCGAAGCCGAACTGCAAGAGATTGTGCGACGGGGAGCTGCCATTCTCCAGGTGGAGATCACGGAAGAAGGGACACGGGAGATTGCCCGTCGGGCGCGAGGCACTCCTCGCGTCGCCCATAGATTGCTCAAGCGCGTGCGCGACTACGCTCAAGTGAAGGGGCCTTCTGGCGAAAAGACGGTGATCACCTGTGAGATCGCCCGCGAGGCGCTTACGATGCTCGGAGTAGACGAAGAAGGATTGGATGAACTCGACCTGAAAATCCTACACACTCTCATCGAAAAGTTCTCCGGCGGACCCGTGGGTCTCGAAACCTTATCTGCTGCGCTCAGTGAAGAGAAAGATACCCTCTCGGAAGTCTATGAGCCCTACTTGCTCAAGAGGGGATTCATACAGCGCACACAACAAGGGCGCGTGGCAACGGAGCAAGCCTATCGCCATCTGCGGCTGAAGCCGCCGGCTCAATCCCTGAGATTGATCGCAGAAGAGTCCGAAGAGGGTTGATCGAGTGTGCTGGTCCCGGCAATGAGTTCTTTCGCACGCTCGTAATCGTCCTCCGACACACAGACCCAGGGATAGGTATCGGCAAGAGGGATATCTCCTAGAAGCCACTGCATGTGCTCCCCTTGGACTACGGCTTCAATCCCTTGCGATGCCAAGAAGCCCCTGATGAGATGGGCCTCTTGCGGGCTCTGCGCGATGTAGACTCGTTTCATCTTCTCTTGGAAGACTTCGCTCGCTTCTTCGCTGATGATTTCTTCGCCTTCGTCCGTTTCTTCGTGGACTTCTTGCCCACTGGCCCCGCTTGCTGAACGAATTCATCTACTTTCTTTGTGTCGACATCCTTCAAGCGCTTGGCGAGGCTCTTGAGTTCTTGCGAAGTCACCTCTTCATCGAGCCACGCTTCCAGTTGATCCAGAGGGATCCGCCACTGGCCGGCGATCTGGATGCCCGGAAGTTCACCGCTCTCCAGCATCGCCTGAACCTCTTCCAGCGGGATGCCTAAATATTGAGCCGCTGTCACCGGTCGCAAGTACCCACCCAGCTGTCTCAACGTCCATCACTCCTCTGAAATTTCAGATCTTGCGCAGCCGCCGCATGCCTGCGATGAACTCGCGCACCACGCCCGTGAAGCGCTCCCAACAGAGAATCAAGGCGAGCACGATCCAGACGAGATAGGCGTATGCTGCCCAGGACGACTCCTGATATGCGATGATCAAAGGAAGAGCCACCAGAGGGAAGGCAAACATCTCTGTCACCGACTTGGAGCCGGATGACCAGAGGATGAAGATCGCGGCAATGGTCGTGTAGACCAAGGCCAAAGGCAGAGAGACGAAGCCGGAGAAGGTGAGATACACAAATCCAGAGAAGACCATGACCATGTCCAGCAGAAAGTCGTGCTCGCCTAGCCATGTGTTCTCCGCTGCTCCGGGCAACTCGCTTCGGGCGCGCCGCGCCAAGCGCCCGTCGAAGATGTCCGTGGTCCAGCCGAGAATCGTGAGGAGAACAACCCAGGGCAAGGCTGCTTTGCCTCGTAAGCTCAGGGCCACAATGACGATGGCGATGAGCGCCCGCGAAGCTGTGAACCAATCGGCCAATCTCTTCATCTTCTCACGCCCCCTTCATACCCTACTCTAGAAAATAATAGCCTCAAGCGCAGGGAGAGTCAACGCCCGAAGGAGAGCGTTTGATCCGTGGGAGAGTACTCGATCTCGGCCGTGGGAAAGGCGTTGATGCGTACTTGAACCCAGAGCTGGTTCTGATTGCCATACAAACCAATTTGCCAGCAGGCTTGGCAGAACTTCTTGATAATCCCAAATCGGGATGCCGTAAGACGCCCCAAGCGAAGATCGTACTCACCTCCCAACGCCAACTCCCAACCTCCAAGAGCCCAACTGGATTCGAGGTTCACACGTCGCAGCTCCAGTCGATTCACATCAAACCGAAACCCTGCACGCAGCGGTTGCCCCAAATCCAGCTTAGCAATCACATCCTCGTAGCGGGCGCTCACAAAGTTATAGCCGCCATTCACGTTCAGCTGCACTCCCCAAACACTCAGGCTCGCTTGTGCCGTAGTGCGCCGGAGGCGCTGCTTGTTTAGATCGTACTCCACGCCCGACGAGATCTGAGCTATGCCCACGCGATACGCCACGCCGAAGTTGACAGGAGCGAAGCTCCCCTGTGTCCAATCATATCCCGAATTCAACTGAATACTCCCCCGCGACAGAAAACTCCCCATCCCTCGGAATGTGACCCGATCGGTTAGCGTCAGTTGATCGAATTGAAAGGGACTCTGGCCTCGTACAGCGCGATAAAGATAGTCCAGCGTTATAGTAAACCCGCGCACCGGCGTGAAGATCCATTGCGACAGAAAATCCCACGAGTCACGGCGATTGGGTTCGTAGAGTGAAATACGATAACCGGAATTCGCCGTCAGTTGCACCCCCGGCACGACCATCAACGTTTCAAGCCCTACTTGAACTCGGCCATCGAAACGCGAACTCTCGCGCGTCGTATGATCTACCGCTTCCTCGTGATAGCGCCCCCAGTCGATTCCTCCCGAGTAACGGAACGGGAGATCCCCCAGACGCACCGGCCTCTGCTGCAGCGAAAGCTCAGGCAGCCGCTCCAGCGTCAGATAGCTCAACTGCTCCAGCGTTTCGGGATCGGGTTCCGCGGGTAGAAGATTCTGATCTCGACTGAAGCCCACTTGCCAGGTCCAATCTCCTGCGATTCCCAAGAGCAGCGCCTGCGAGAGCAGCCGTGTGGCTTCGCGAGCGAGAAGTCCCGTGCGCAACCCTGAGGATAAACTAAGGGTTATCGCGTCGCTCAACTGCAGACGATCTGACCAATCCAGGGCAAGCGCTTCTTCTTCCCCCACCAACCGATAGAACGAGAAACGACCCCCGCTGGATGAGGGCAGAACTTTGTAGTTCAGATCCAGTCCACTGCCCACTTCGCCATAACGGGTGTAGTAGTCGAGCAGCAAGAATCCAAAATTCTCTGCATCGACGAAGATGGGAACACGCCACTTGGCAAACCACCCTCGTGCGGCATCATTCCCGATCTCCGGCAAGAAGGGATACTTCTGCTGAACATCGGTCAAGGGAGCCAAGTACGCCGGAGCCCAGAAGACAGGCTGTCCCAAGGCGCGCAGCGTGATATTGAAGGCCACCAGCACCTCGTCAGGGCGGATGAGAAGCCTTCCCGCACGAATCGAGTACGAGGCTTGAGGGATGGTCTCTTCGCACGTGCAGGTGGTAAAATCCCCGTTCAAGACATCCACAAGGCTCACTTCATTCTCTTTGTCAAATGTGAAACGAGCCTCCTCACCCTGATACCGCAATCGATGCGTCTCCCCCCGAGAGTTGACAAAATCTGTGGCTCCCATAAAGCGCTCGACAAAGGCATCTTGAGCACGCCATTGGCTAGGAGCTTCCGGGTCTTCCATCAGACGCAATCGCAGTCTATCCGCTTGCGTCGTCTGCTTTTGTGCCTCCTGCTCCAGAACGACTTGCCCTGAAGCTTCGACTTCCCATGTCGACTCATGGGTGTTCTGCAGTGACACACTCTGCGCGGACAGTCGGCCTCCCGTGAACTTCACGGAGGCAGACTGGACGAGGGTGATCTCGTGCGGGCTGACTCGCGTTCCTTCTTGCCTGAAAACCGCCTGGAGTTCCTGAGCATCTCCCGATAGTTCACGATAGACGAACTGGGCCCCTTCGGCTTCGACTTTCCAGCGGTTGTCCTCGATGCGCCGCAGTCGTAGCTCGTCCGCTTCGATTGTGACATCTTGATATTGCGCGCGCACATGACCCTGCGCGATGATAGTTTTCCATGCTTCTGCTACCGTGACGGCATCGGCGGAGATCTCAATGGGGACAGGTTCCGTCATCTGCTGGGCCGTGGCATCCGTGATGATTCCTAATGGCAAAAGTGAAGCCAGCACGAGGGGTAGAAGACGTTTCGCACGATCCAGAAGATCAATCCGTCCGAGACGGTTGGCCTTTAAGAAGAGCAAAAGACCCATCAGCCCAAAGAGGAGGTTGGGCAACCAGGCTCCCCAGGCCGGAGGGAGATCCCCGCGATTGCCCAGGATCTCCGCCGTCCAGAAGAGTAGGCCCTGATAGAGAAGCACGAGGAGCACACTCAGGATCACACCCAGCGCGCGGCCACGTGGCCCGATAAGCAGACTGAGAGGTGCCCCAAAGAGCGCAAAGACAAAAGACGCTAGGGGAATGGCGATCTTCAAATGATAATCCACGATTAGACTTTCCGCCGGTCGGCCGATCTTCCGAAATGCTTCAATGCGTTCCGATAGCTCTCCCAGGCTCATCTCGCTCGCGCTGCGCTGTTCGAAGACCATCTTCTGGATCTGCTGACCTACTTGAATGGTCATCGTGTCGAACTGATTGCGGTAGCGTAGGTTGCCCTGATCGTCGAAGGCATGGATCACACCGTTTTGAAGCTGCCACGCGTCGTCTTGCCAGATTGCGCTCTGTGCGGTGATCACCTTTGGGAACGTCCCGCCGTCTTCGAGGTAGATCCTGCCACTCAGATCGTAGATGAGCACATCTTCTAGGATGTTCTCTTCTGCATCATAATGGCGCACGTAAAAGAAGCGATCGTCCGCGCCCTTGAAGAAGGCGTTATCGCGGATCTGCGGCGCGGAGCGACTTCCATAGAACTGCTGCAAATAAAGATTTAGGAACTGGCGATTTCCCCAGGGAGCCAGCCGATCGCTGATCAGAAGATCGACACCACTCAAGATGAGCCCAACAACCAGTAAGGGCATGACGATGCGACGCAGTGAGATCCCAGCGGCTTGCAGTGCGATGATCTCCCGATCGTGCCCCAGCCTTCCTAAGGCGAGGAAGATCGCAAAGAGCGTGGCCACCGGCAGCGCCAGCACCAGAAGATACGGGAGTTGGTAGAGGAGCATGAGCACCAGCGCTCCTGGAGGAATCACCCGATCCACCAATAATTGTGAAAACCGTCCCATCAAGAAGAGCAGGAAGAAGATGAGAAAACCCACAGTGGCCAACAGGAAAGGGATCGCCATTTCTCTAAGCAAATAGCGATCGACGATCTTGAGCATGATGCACTCATTCTAGAGATAGTGACTGCCAAGCTCAACTTGGAGAAATAGTTTCAAGGTCGATGCAACTGAAGATGCAAGGTGGATGCTGTAGCAAAGTCTGTCATCATCGTGAAGGATGAACCATAAACTTGTATAATGACTGGCGTTTAGGCTAGAATATAGTTGCAAGCTCATCGGCAGTTTTGCTACCATCGAAACGTAGCAGGTAGCTTAGAGCACAGTTGTACACTGAGCTATATGATATAATTCTAAGGGGGCGAAAGACAATTTATGGCAAGGTATATACCACTCGACCTCGAGCACGGCAAGGGTCGTTCCATATCTGAGAAAGCCCTTATGATCCCCGAAGAACTTAGAGACAGCATTTACCTTGGGGATTGTAAGGAATTTCTGAGCAAGCTACCGAATGAAAGCATTGATCTAGTGGTTTCCTCTCCTCCTTACAACATTGGGAAAGGCAAAGAGAAGCGCCGTGAACTCGAAGAGTATCTCAATGAACAGCAGCATGTACTGGCAGAGTGTGTTCGATTACTTCGTCCAACTGGTTCAGTTTTTTGGCAAATTGGCTCTTATACGGATGATGGTCTTCATATCCCCTTGGATGTTCGGATCTTCCCAATCCTAGAAGGTCTTGGTATGATCCCGCGTAATCGCATCGTTTGGATTCGCCAGCATGGACTTCATGCCAGCAAAAGGTTCTCATGTCGACATGAAACGATTCTGTGGTTCACTAAAAGTGATGGCTACAAGTTCTTCCTCGATCCCATAAGGGTTCCTCAAAAATACCCAAACAAAAAACAGTGGAAAGGCGAACGCAAAGGCGAGTTAACAAGTCATCCACTGGGTAAGAATCCTGGTGATGTTTGGGCATTTCGCAATGTCAAACATAATCACGAAGCCCGATGCATGAGCAGGTGAAAATGCTGTGCTATTGGTCCTGAACACGATCGGAATACCGGCCTTCCCCTTGACAAAGACCTCCCCAGCTCTTTCCCTCTGGGAAAAGCCTTTCACCGGAGGGATGATCATGTCTGAGCTGGAGAGGTTCTTCTGCTTCCTGGATCAGTTGTTGCG
>JBBIPG010000040.1:0-20421 GCA_037442925.1 Candidatus Fraserbacteria bacterium
ACTGGAAGAGCGGCTGCAGGCCCAGGAGCCTTGGACGGCGATCAAGGTGGGTGTGCAGGTCTGGTTGACGTTGATCCGCTACAACGTGGGAAGAGTGCTGGGCCTGCGGTCTGGCAGCTATTCCGAGGGCGTGAAGGCCCTGGTGATCTAGCATCACTGGCTCCTATGCATCAGGCTTCAAACACTATAATATAAGTCACAAAAAATGTCAAGGGGGAGTCTTGTCTCACGCAAGATGAGCCTGAAGTCCACCGCTGTTTCTCATGCAAGATGAGCCTGAGCGGGGGGGGGGTAGCCAGATCGGCGCGTGAGTCGAATCCTAGGAGGCATGATCCTCATGATGCACGACTCACGCCCTATGACGAGGGACGAATTGCGGGACTTCCTCTGCTCCAGTCAGGCCCTGGCCTTCACCGGACAGTCTCGTGCCCAGAGCTATGCTTGGATTGAGCGGACGCTCCGCCGCTACGGCTATCTCTCCCGCTCCCGCGCCGACAAGGGGCTCTTACGTCAGTATCTCGAGAAGCTGACCGGCCTCTCGCGGGCTCAGATCACTCGCCTCATCGCCCAGTTCCGCCGCACCGGCCAGGTGCGCCTGCGCCCGTACCGCCGCCATCGCTTTCCCACCCGCTTCACCCGCGAAGACCAGCTGTGGCTGGCCGAGGTGGATGAAGCTCATGATCGGCTCTCCGGACCGGCCACACTGGCCATCTTGAAGCGGGAGTACGAACTCTTTGGTCGCCAGGAGTTCCAACGCCTGAGCACCATCTCGGTGGCCCATCTCTACCGCCTACGTCAGTCCCCGCGCTACCGTGCGCACACCACACACGTGAGGAGGACCAAGCCCGCTACGGCTCCGTATGGCGAGCGCCGTCGCCCCGATCCAAAGGGAAGGCCCGGCTATCTGCGGGTCGATACCGTTCACCAAGGCGACCGCGACGGTCAGAAGGGCCTCTACCACCTCAATACCGTCGATGCCGTCACGCAATGGGAGGTCCTCGGCTGTCTTCCCCAGATCAGCGAGCGCGCTTTGGTCCCGGTGCTCCACGATCTGCTGGCGCAGTACCCCTTCGTCATCCGGGGCTTCCATTCGGACAACGGCAGTGAGTTCATCAACCAGGTGGTGGCTCAGCTGCTCAACAAGCTGCTCATCGAGTTCACCAAGAGCCGACCCCGCAGGACGAATGATCAGGCCCTGGTCGAAGGAAAGAACGGCAGCGTGGTACGCAAGCAGATGGGCTACGGGCACATCCCGCAGAGTGAGGCCGAGAAGATCCAGCGCTTCTACCGCGAGACGCTCAACGTCTACCTCAACTTCCATCGGCCTTGTGGGTTCGCTACCGAGGTAGTGGACGAGCGCGGGAAGGTGCGCAAGCGCTATGACACCTACCAGACGCCGTTTGAGCGCTTCCAGAGCTTGCCGGAAGCGGAGCGGTTCCTCAAGCCGGGTGTGCAGCTGGCCGATCTGGAGCGGATCGCTACGGCCCACAGCGACACGCAGTACGCGCAGTTATTGCAGCGGCGCAAGGCGGAACTCTTTCGCTCCTTTGAGCGCTCGGGTATACTGGGCTAACGACTCACGTCTTCAGGCTCATTCTTCAATGAGAAAAGACTTAGAGTGGCAACCGGCGTTTCATCTGTGGCTCATTCTAGCTTGACAGCATTCGTTTGCCTCGTCAAGTGGTTACGAGGATTGTCAAGCGGGGACGGTGGCCGATTGCTGTTCCGATGACGCCTGCTTTCGCCAAGCGTGTGGCAATCTTAGAACACGAGGGTCAAGCCTGCTGCATAGGCGGGCTGTAGAAACCGAGAAACGAGAGGCATATTCAGCTCCACTTCGTTGAAGAACTCCAAAGAACGAGCAAGCGAGAAACTCCATCGTAAACCCGCTCCCAGCTGAGGCACAAACTCATCGATCACATCCAAGAGAAAGAGCGTTTGAAAATACAGCGTGAACTGAGGCGCAGCATGCCACATCACACCTGCTATCACATCCCAGCTACCGGAGAGGAAGAACTGGGCTTCGGCGAAGATGCCTACTGAGCGGGAGAGGGAGAGTTCTGCACTCAGTCCCAGGCCAGGGATGAAGACGTCGGGTTCACCCATGAAGATGGCGCTTAGGGAGAGGCCGGTCGCACCCCAGGCCATCGGGACAGAGAGGAGTGCCAGGGAGAGCAGGGCGAGGAGAGCTGAGCCTAGCAGCTTCTTAGACCTCATTTAGGGCTGTTCCTATCGGATGGTAGCCACTACGGTATTGGTCGCTGTATCAATCACACTCACGACATTGAGAGGCTTGAGAGAACTGTTGGCAGCAGGGACTGTGACGTAGACGAACCGACCGTCTGGCGTAACCGCCAAGTCGATGGGGATGCCCCCCACATCGACGGTGGCCACGACTCTGTTGGTGGCCGTGTCGATCACACTCACTGAGCCAGTTCGGCTGATAATAATATCAGCGATATTGACATAGATGAGCCGGCCGTTAGGTGCCACAGCCATTCTATCTGGACTCCTTCCCACAGGGATGGTGGCGACGACGCTGTGGTTGGCGGTGTCAATCGCGCTCACCGTGTCGGATATCCTATTGGTGACGTAGACGAACTGGCCAGTGGGGCTGACCGCCACGTCAACGGGACTCCTGCCCACGGGGATGGTGGCGACAATGCTGTTGCTGGCTGTATCGATCACGCTTACGCTGTCTTTGTCTTTCAAGCTGCTGGTGACGTAGATGAACCGGCCGTTAGGCGTGACTGCTATACCACCTGACACAGGGATGGTGGCGACAACGCTGTTTGTGGTCGTGTCGATGACGCTCATTGTTCCAGATGCGCTGTTGGAGACATAGACGAACTGACCGTTCGGATTCACCGCCACATCATTAGGACGGTGTCCTACCGGGGTGGTGGCGACCACACTGTTACTGGCCGTGTCGATCACGCTTACGAAGCCGTCGAACTCATTGTGGACGATATAGACGAACCGGCCGTTGGGGCTTACTGCTACGTCAACGGGACTCCTTCCCACGAGGATGGTGGCCACGATGTTGTGGCTGGCGGTGTCGATCACACTCACTGCGTCGGATATACTGTTGGTGACATAGACGAACTGGCCATTGGGGGTCACTGCTACACCTCCGGGGTTGCTGAAGGTCAGTGCTGGTGAAGGGATGATGGCTGTGACGCTGTGGCTGGCGGTGTCGATCACACTCACCGAACCGTCCATGTTATTGACGGCATAGACGAACCGACCGTCTGGTGACACTGCCACGCCCAATGGATATCTCCTCACAGGAATAGTGGCCACGACGTTATTGCTGACTGTGTCGACTACGCTCACCGTGTCGGACATGCCGTTGGTGACATAGACAAACCGACTGTCGAGACCCACCGCTACGTCAAGGGGATGTTTCCCCACTGTGATGGTGGCTACAACACTGTTTGTGGCCGTGTCGATCACACTCACATTGTCTTTCAAACTGTTCGCTACGTAGATGAACTGACTGTTAGGTGTCACGGCCACGCCTTGGGGGCTTCTTCCCACGGGGATGGTGGCCACCACACTGTTAATGGCTGTATCGATCACACTCGTCGTGTTGTCAGAATAGTTAGTGACATAGACGAACTGGCCGTTGGGGCTTACCGCCACGCCTTGGGGACCTCTCCCCACGGGGATGGTGGCCACAACACTATTGCTGGCTGCGTCGACCACGCTTACAGTGTTGCTTAAGCCGTTGGTGACATAGACGAAGCGACCGTCTGGTGTCACTGCCACGCCATATGGATATCTCCCCACGGGGATGGTGGCCACGACGCTATTGCTGGTCGTGTCGATCGCGCTCACCGTGTCGTCCTGGAGGTTGCTAACATAGACGAATTGGCCGTTAGGGCTCACTGCTACCCTGACGGGGTTGATCCCCACGGGGATGGTGGCCACGATGCTGTTGCTGGCTGTGTCGATCACGTTCACAAAGCCGTTAGAACCAAAACCTGCATTGACGACATAGACGAACTGGCCGTTGGGATTCACTGCCACGCCGACGGGGTTACTAAAGGTCGGTGAGTGGGCTGTGGTTACGAAGTTGGTGGCCGTACTGCGGCTTGGCATGGGCACGCTGGAAGTTAGGAGGAACCCCAGGAAGACCACACCCAACAGAACCACTACCACGCGCCATGTCATATAGACATCTCCTCTTCAAACCAATCTGCCGTCGATAAGTCAAGGGTTAGATGAAGTGATAGTCAAATTCTGCACACATATCTGATTCATTAGGTGCTGAAATCCGGCGCGTTGTCTTTTCCCAACTGAGCTGGCGCGACATGACATTTAAGGTGTCTTGAAGAGCACAGGCCACATGAAATCTGCAGGGCAGAGGTCCCCCTTAAGATTCTCTGTGATAGTGTTTTCTCTCCCCTGAATACGGATTCTCTGAACCGTGTATTGATCCGTAGGCGAAACCACAAACCCATCATCATCCGGAAAACACATATCTGAGATAGCTACACCATACTCTTGATTGTTGGTTATCTTGCTATTCCGTACCTCAAGCTCCGAGACTCCCCACTCATAGGCAGTCATCACAATTCCTGTAAACTGGGTCTCCCGGATCTCACTATCATTGATCGACACGCGACCTCCAAGGAGACTAATGCCCCTTGCGTTGTCATGAATCATGCCCCTTAAGATAGAGACTGCTCCACCATGAAATACATTGATGGCCAGCCTTGCTCCGCGAATCTCACTCTCAACGAACATGATGTTTGCACCTGCTGCACCACTAACGTAGAGGCCCGTTCCCCCATCCATGTGAATCGTATTTTCTCGTAAGATGAGCTGAAGAGGAGTCGTTTCACCTAGATACCCATCTCCCTTGCCAAAGACAATAATTCCCCCGGATGAAGCGGCTATTGTGTTCTGCCACAGACTTATCTGAGATCCTCTCTCCACTCCTTTCACCTCAATCCCATCAGCTCCCACGATGTAATTGTCTTGCATGAACAGTTGTACATCCCCTTGGACATAGACGGCCACATAGTAATCTGGTCCCTCCTTTTTCTCTTTGAGGGCCAGAATCTTGAGATCTTGAAGAATCACGTGGGGAAAAGAGGAGACTTGACCTTCTACCTGCACAGTGACAAAGGTCGCTCCGACAGGATCGGTGAATAAGGGCTGCTCTATCCCTTGAATGGTTGTCTGTTCAGGGCCGGCCCCCCGTAGCGTTAGACTCTTCCTAATTGTGAGGTTTTCCCGATATTCTCCGGGGCTGATGAGAATGATGGCTCCGTTTGGTGCTGCGTCGATTGCTACCTGAATCTGGGGGTATTCCTCAGGCACGCGAAGAATCGCAGGGTCCTGTGCAGGTTGACCTATCGACCAGACAAGCAAACTTACCACTCCTAGCAGGAGGAAGACCTTTACTGCTAAGCTCTTCATTTCATTCTCCCTCATATCATAGATACTGAGGTCTATCGCGTCAACGATTCTCGTGGATTCCTTGAGCGCACACCTGCACCACATTAGACGTGCTGCTGCAGTCGGGAGGAGGCACAGGGCTGACTGCCGCTGGTTGGTTATTGCCTGGAGCAGTCGAGTTAACTGGAGCGGCTTGATCTGCATCCAAAGCATTGCAGTCTGTGGGATAACCTAACATTGCGCAAGCTGTCTGAGCTTTCATATCACGCGTGACTCCTCCGTCGCATCCAGATATGCAGATGTACCAAACTTGATGATTAGCATCCTCCCAGACCATGAGGACTGGGATATTAGAAGGATTGTTGATTTTACCCTTCAGCTGTTGGGCCAAGTCTTTCATAGCTAGCGTATCTTGAGTTTCGCCATGGAAGACGAGCACCAGCATGGCCATACCTCTCACGACAGTCTGGCGAAATGGACCATTTTCGAAAACACCCTTCCTAAACACTTCCTCCTCCAAGTACAGAAGCGTCTTGTTGATCCATCCGGCGATATCGTCCACCTGAGAGAGAGGATCGTTCGTATTCTTCACCTGGACGAAGGCCATGATGGCTCTACCAGCGAGGTTTGGATTATAGAGTACGAGATCTATGTCTGTATTCCCTAGCGTAGTGCTGATCCCGTAATCAATGCCATAGAATTGCCAGCCACCGAAGTTGATTGCGAAACCCGCAACGAGTATTTCTGATAGCTTGCCTGCGGCACCTCCCGGATTTCCTGCAGCTAGAGCCTTGATAATCTCATCTAGCACGACCTTTAGCTTCGTATCTTTGATGAAGCCACAGAATCCGGGGATTGCGAATCCGACTCCGAAGTTTCGCGTTTTCATGCTTCGAATAATTGTGAAGATAGCTCTATCCAGCTGAATCGCAACGTGCTCTCCCCATTGATCTCTTGCTGCTCCATAGGCATTATTACGTAACGACAGGAACTCTAGGGTGCTGGTTCTGAATCCTGGGATTAGAAGGCATTCAGCAACCATCGCACTTGCTTCAAAATCCCTCAAGAAATCAGGCCATAATTCACCAGTTGTATTAAAGGCGGCTTGCGACTGTACTGGAGAGTCTAAGAGATTTGGAAGTAATCCAGCGACGTATGCTTCGACGAGCTGCTCGATAATACCCTTGGCCTCGATGCCTTGATCCTGAAACACTGTTTGCACAAATTGTTGTAATTTGTCTTGGAAGTCTCTGAACTCTGGCTCTTGGGCAAGCAGCCGCTCATATTCATCAAGGAAGCGGCTGGCCCTATATGCCTCAATGAGCATAGACAGCCAGCTTATCACCTTCGAGCTGTCAATCTGAGTCAATGCTTGATGAGCTTGTTCAACGGCTTGTTGATGAGTTGAATCGGCTGAATCCTGAGGCAGAGATGCAGCAGCATTCAGCAATTCTCTTGACAGTTTAGGATTCAACCCTTCAAAACCTTCAACTACCAAATGTGTATCACGGGATGAATCCTGCAGATAAGCAATCGCACCCGCCCCCATTTGCACGGCCGAGTTATAAATGCTTAAGGGCCTCTCAAAGATAGCGTCGTCCGCCCACTGCTTTGCATACCACTGTCTCCAGGAGTCTTGGCAGAGTGTTCTCTGCAGTGTCGTTATTTTGCCATAGTGCTGATACGGGCAGTAGGAGAAGGCATCCGGCAACTCGCTTCCTACCTTAACTGTCGGCTTGGGTGGTGGGGGCGGGGTGGGGGGCTGGGGCTTCGGTGCTGGTAGTGTGGGCGCAGGTGGGTTCGGTTTCGGTAGAACGATAGGCAGCTCATTCAACTCCATCGGCAGCACCTTCCACTGACTGCGATTGCTTACAGGGTTCACCTGCCTCTGCACCTTCACGGCGGTATTCACCGCACGGACGACATCTACGCTACCTGTACCCCCAGGCCAGAGAGCTTGGCCGGTTGTGGAGGTGGGTGGGATTGTCAAGACCGCCGTGGCTTCGTCCGTTTCTGCGTCGAGCAGCACGATCTCAGCTTGTGACCAGTCCAACTCTCCTTCCAGTTGCAGTGCCTTCAGATTCATACCCTGGGTGGAGGTGTCGGTGAGTAGTTGTCATACTTGATCCGCGATCTCCTGTGCGCCCATTTCATCGGGCAAGAAGAGATTTGCCCCAATGGGATCGCCGGCAGTTGAGCCATCGCTAGTGACTCCGGCTTCCAGGTGAGTCAGCCACTGGCCGCCTTCGTCCGTTCCTTTTAGAGAAGCCCAGGAATCGCCCTCACCAGCTGCTTCGTTCTCGAGCAGATAGAGGGCTGCATCTGATCCTGCAGGCACTTCAATCAAGGTCGCCTCATCACCGGTCGTCTGCATTGCGCTGAGTCCCTGACCGCCAAGCTTGTTCTTCACCTTGCAGCCGTGGGCCTTGCTGAGCACTAGCTTCTTGCCTCGGCGTTCGAGAGCCTGCTTGAGTAATTGGACCTCCTGCTTATCCTTCAGGGCCTTCTCCGCTAGTTTTTTGGCCTGGCCAGGGGCGAGATCCCTCACACAGTTTGGAGGGCCTCCTTGGCCTTGAGCCGCGATCAGCCACGTTGAGTTGTCCATCTCCGCCAGATCGTTCTGGACCACCTCATCGTTCGAAGAGAAGAGCGCACATCCGGTCAGAATGCCCACCACCAAGAGAAGCCCCGCAAATCCAGCAAGGCGCAGCGCGTTCATGAGAGTCCCTCCTTACAGTTTTGCGCCATCCGCCAGCGCCAGAACGGAGAAGAGAAAAAAGAAGATCGGAACAGCAAGATGCCTTCGTTATCGAGAGAGTTTTTCTTCTCCTTCGGCAGCCCGGCGACCATTGTGTACCCCTTTACGCCTTAGGCCCGTGGCTTTGCGTCCCCAGCTTTCGCTGGGTTTGCCTTTTCGGGTCTTTCACCAAACACTATAATATAAGTCACAAAAAATGTCAAGGGGGGGGGAAGAAATAGATACGCGTACTACCGCTTGGGATGTTGCTCAAAGAACTCCCACAGCAGTTCTGTTGCTGAGATCTCCTGAGTTGGGTGCTCTCCGCGCGTAGCCCCGGGCCAGGCGTGACCTCCATTGACGACCGTATACAGCACAACATCAGCATTGTTAGCACAGTGACTGTACGTTTCTTTGATGATGTTGCCACTCCGCGAGACTTCTCTCTCTGGGATCAGTGAGCACCGATTCGCCGCAACCCAGAACGAAATGGACTGGTTCACAGAAAGGTCGATCCTCTCTCCCGATGTGCTTAGTCCGTGCCCACCGTCGTATAGCACGTGGCTGTCCAGTTTTCCGTGGAACGCCGCCACGGCGACAGGCTCGCTGGGCTCTGGGATTATGACCAAGGGAGAAGCAGGTGAAACTCTTCCGCCAATCGTGCCGGCTACAGGAGCAATGGCTGCAAGAACATCTGATAGTTCAGCCCCCAGTCGATAGGCCATCATGGCGCCGTTGGAGTGTCCGGTCGCGTAGATGCGTGTGGGATCGATGTTCAGCTGTGATTGTAGTTTATCAATCAATGCGCGGATGAAGCCCACATCGTTGACTCGGTTCTCTAGAGCATATCCGCAGCAGTGTCCTGCATTCCATGTCAACACTCGATCTCGCAGCACGCCCGTTCCATTGGGATATACGACGATGAAACCCTCTTGGTCGGCCTCGGTGCTCACGCCGTACGTCCTCGCTGCTCCTTGCGCGTTCCCACCTCCACCGTGGAGAAAGATCACTAGAGGCAAAGGCTCTTGGCCAGTATAAGAGGGCGGCACGTGCAGGATGTATGTGCGCGTTCGCCCCTCAAAGGAGAGTTCGCCTTGGGAATCTCCTGGTGCAGACGGTTGCGAATGCACCGAGGAAAGGCAGCTCTGCAGGCCGACTAAGACAACCAAGAGTCCCACAAATACGAAGATCCATCGAGGCATTTTCTTGATTCACCCCTCGGTGAGTTCCCGCGCAGCTTGGTCTAGCAGGGTCTTCAGATCGCTGGCGATTCTGATGATCTCTTGTGTGGCTTGGTCTGAGGCAATGGCATCCCTCAAGCGACTGAAATGCTCTAACACCGGCTCCAGTAGCCCGATGGATTCGAGTTGCGCGTAGAGGCTATTCTCTTGTGCTTCACCGGATCTGAATTCGCCAATGACCGCATCGAGCAGCTGTAGGGAATCTTCTCGGGCTTGCTGTCTCACGCGGAGCACGGCGGCATTGATCCGAGCTTGCAGATTGAAGATCTGCCCCACGGGCCCAAGCAGTTCTTCTATCGTCGGCATGACGGATTGCCCTGCTGGAGAAACCCCCTGACTCAGGGGCTTTGTCCCTGGACCCGTGGCCTCTTTGACGATGATGCGACCCACCATGCCAGAATCCTCGTGAGGGATGCAGAAGTAGTCGTGCACTCCGATGGCTTCAAACGTGAGTTCGTATGACTCGCCGATCTCGTGTAGCAGTTCCGAGTTCCATGGCTGCGCGTCTTCCGGGATGCGTAGCTCTTTGTCATACTGTGGGTGATAGGCTGTGGCACTATGTCCGTCGGCGAGATGATCTTCCAGCATCAGCCATATGACGTGATCGCCCGGCTGGAGGAAGAGACCCGGCGGATCAAAATAAAAGTCATACATCTCGACGACGTACAGCGTCCCATTGACGTTCTCTGCTGTGATGGCGGTCGCTCCGCCTAAGACCAAGAGACACAGTAGGAAACCGATCCTGAACAGGCCCAGCCAATGGCGCAATTCGTTCATTGTATGAAGCCCAGCTTCTCGAACGATCCTTCGAGGATCTCTTTGGAGTCGGCTTGTAACCAGTCTTCGAGAATCGTCGCGTAGACTTGGCGGAAGTCGACCGTGTGGATGAGGTCGCCGTTGTTATCCAGTTGATTCAGACTGGGATATTCGCTATGCAGTCCACCCTTCACTCTATTGCCGAGGATGAACATCGGGGCGGCGGTGCCGTGATCTGTGCCGAGGCTTCCATTCTCGCGCACGCGACGACCAAACTCCGAGAAGGTCATGAGGAGAACCTCATCGGCGATGTTGTGCTCGACCAAATCGCGATAGAAGGCATCGAGACCCGAATCGATGTACTGAAGGAGTAGGGGGTGGTTGACGTTGTCGGTATTTTGATTGGCATGGGTATCGAAGCCGCCGATGGCGACATGCATCACTTGAGTGCCGAGCCCTCCGGTGAGGATCTGCGCGACTAACTTAAGTCCCTGTGCGAAGGGGTCCGTGGGATACTGCACCGAGCTTGAGTATTTGGAAGCTGCTTCTTGCAGGTCGGCTGCGCTCTCGACGGCCTTGAGTCCGGAGTTGACCAGAAAGCTGAGATAGGGATCATCCGCAACCGTCTGGCTGTGGATGCGTTGGAACGTCGCTACCCGTGTCTCGCGGTCTTGGGGATAGCGGGAGTCCGTCTGGAACTGATAACTTTCCAAGCTCTGAATGGACGGCACAACCACTTGGTCGCCCCGTAAGGTGAGCGGCAGAGTCCCCTGCACGTTCGCCGCCGGGAACGATGCGCCATGGAAACGCGCAATGGAGTGATCGAGATAGCGTCCGATCCAGCCGGTTCCCACGACCTTCTCCGGCTGCGCACTCATCCAGATGTCAGTGGAACGGAAGTGGCTGCGGTTGGCGTTGGGATAACCCACACCTTGCACAATGGCCAACTTCCCTTGATCATACAGCTTTTTGAAGTTGACGAGCTTGGGGTGCAACCCGATCCCCAGGTTCTCATCGAGAGCCAAAACTTGCTCGTCGGCTACGGCAAGACGAGGGCGGGCTTCATAGTAGAGGCTGTTTTTGTACGGGATGACGGTGTTGAGTCCATCGTTGCCGCCATTGAGCTGCACGATCACAAGGAGCTTGTTGCTGTTAGATGTCGTGCTGGCTTGGGCAAAGACGGAATTGTAGCTTGGATTGACTTGCATCATCATGTAGCGGGACATCAAGCTGAGCGAGATGAAGGTCACCCCACGCTTGAGTAAGTCTCTTCGGGTCAGACCCTGATTCTTCTGTGCTGGCTTCGTCTTTGCATTCATGGCTCCTCCTTTAGTTGAGCTGGTACTCCGGCAGAGTCAGGATCAGGTGAATGAGGCCGCGAACCTGCCGGTCGATGGTCTGTGCGTTGAGTGTGAAGGGGCCATCGCTGTTCAGGTAATCGATCAAAGCTTGGCGTGTTGCGGTCGAGACTGGCAGCGGCCCAAACACATTCAAGAAGTGATCGACGATCTGCTCGGCTGTCGTTAGGTTTTGCCCCTCAAGCAACCGATTGGGATCGAATGTGGCCACGGGACCTCCGCGGGAACTGACCAGACCATTGGCGAAGTTGTAGCGCACGAGAAGCGTTGCGGTATTGATCCAGTTGAGGCCTCCATCCCAGCCGGCCACCGTCGGCGGGTTGAAGAGTGTCTGCTCCATGAGCGACATGGCGCCCAGGATGACGCGGTGAGGGGTGGCGGTGGCTTTGAGCATGCGGATCGTTCCGATGACGAGCTCTGTGGGACTCTTGATGTTCGCGAAGAGGGCTCTTTCAGAGTAGAAGGCATTCATGAGGAGAATGTGTCGTACCACGGCCATCATGTTGTATTGATTATTGAGATAGACATCGGCCACTTCTTCGATGAGTTCGGGTTCCGGGTTGGGGTAGACGAAGAATTCGAGAAGCTTCTTGCTCATGAAGCGAGCCGTGGCGCGGCGCTTTACGAGGATGTCCACAATATCCTCCCCGTTGAAAGCGCCCGCCTCTCCCAAGAAGGTCTTCGTGCCGTAGTCGTGTTGGCTGGAGTTGAAGAAGAATCGTCCGCGTCGAATGGTCCAGCCCGTGAAGGCGCGTGCCGACTCGTGAATGTCCTCTTCGGTGTAGTTGGGTTCGCCGGTGATCACGTCGTTGATGCCCATGGTGAAAAGCTCCATGAGCTCACGGGCATAGTTCTCATTGGGGCTGCCCTTGACGTTGGTATTGTTGTCCAGCCAGATGATCATGGCCGGGTCTTTCGATACCTCAACGAGCATCTCGCCAAAGTTACCGAGTGCCAAGCGCCGGAAGAGTTCATTCTGTTGGAGCATGAGCTCGCGGCTGACGACCTTGCTCACGGCTGTGGCGAAGTGGTCGTGCCAGAAGAGCGTCATCTTCTCTTGGAGAGGGCGGCGGGTATGGAGCATGCGGAAGAGCCACCATTGCTGGATTGCGGGTAATGACAAGGGCTGGCCTGCGGGTGGCTGCAAGTAGTTCTGCGCCGCCAACGCTTGCTCCATCGCGCTATCGTCGATCTGCTCGTAATGGATGAGATAATCCACCGCGCCTTCGCGGCCCAAAAGGAGCACATCATCGATCTCTTCTGGCGTGGCTCCAAAGCCGGCGCGACGTAAGAGGTGCGCAGCCTGCACTGAATTGAACTCCGACATCGTCTGGCCTCCTTTCGTGATGGTTACGTTCCCTGCATCACTGAATTACAGACGACCCAGCTGGAGCAGCAACGCTCGGGCGCCTCCTTCACTCAAGGGATCTTCGCTGCTGCCACGGGAAGCTATCAAGAACGCTAAAGATTGAGTTAGGTTGCGCCGTGCCGCCTCTTCGTTTCGAGTCCCTATGATCTCCCGTAGGTGATCGAGGGACTCTCGGTGATAGGCCTGAAGCATGTTGAGTGCGAAGAGCAGGGGCCGTAGACGCTCATTGGTCTGCGCGCGTGGCTCAAGCGCGCTCCTCAGACGTTCTAGATATGTACCCACTCCCACTCCGTCTGCGCCCTGGGGATCTCCTGCCTGTGCCTGATAGTCTGGGCTCTGTTTGCCCACGAGCACGTTGAGCACTCGCCCGGCGCGGAGTTTGATTTCGCCTAGTTCGTTCGCAGGTAGGGCAATGACGGCTTCGCGAATGGCCACGCTCAGTTGCTCCACGAGTTGTCGCGCCCATGCGTTGACTTCCGGGGGCAAGGTAGGGGCTTGCGCCTGGCTGGTCGCCCCCGTTGTCAAGCTGAAGAGCGATCCACCCAGCAGGATGAGGAGCACGAAGCTGGAAATTCTCTTCATCGGTTGGCGTTTGTGTTGTTGCTGCACCATGGTTTATCTCCTTCCAGTCTTGTGAATATAGGACGTTCCACATGGGAATGCCATAGAAATCGGGTAGAAAACGGGTCAAAGATCAGACCTGGAGCTTATAGCCGAAGCCACGCACCGTGAGGATCAGCTGTGGCTCTTTGGGGTTTGCTTCCAGCTTCTGGCGCAGGAAGTAGATGTATTGTTTCACGTCTTGGGCTGTAGCCAGATGGCTGCCCGTCCAGACGTGCGACAAGATCTCCTCATTGGAATAGACACGGCCGGGCTCACTGGCCAATAGCCGCAGCAACTCGAATTCCTTCGGGGATAGCTCCACCCTCTGACCGCGCATGTGGACGCGCTTGCTGGCATCATCGATGGTCAGTTCGCCCAGCTGAATCATAGATGAACCGGCAGGCGCAGGAATGGATACAGAAGAGGACGGAGTGGGTGTGGCAGAGACTGGAGCGGAAAGAGCCGGTGAGGGGAAGAAGCGGCGTGCCCAATAGATGGTAACAAAGCCTGCCAGAGCGATGAAAGCAATGCTGATTCCCACGACGAGGACGAGCTGCGACCGAATGGCGTTCTCCAATGGCTCCAAAGCTAAGCCCAGGCGCACATAGCCATCCACGTCGGGCAGCGACCGCCGGATATCCCAATACGCTTGAGTGGGTGATTGTTTGTGCTCGATCTGCCAGACGTCGGCAGGGGCTGTAGCTGAGGCCAGAGGTTCTGCCATGCGGCTCACTTCCGCGAGAACTTGTCCCTCGTGAATCACTTGTGCGTAGAGCACGTTCCCCAAGACGAGTGTGCCCGCCAAGAACTCGAGATCCTGGTCATTGCCCCGAGCGATGTCGAACGCGGCGCGATCCGCAAACGTCCAGGCCAGAAGTTCGGCGCGCGCGCGGAACTCCTCCGTGCGGGTCTGGATGGCGTACGAGAGGTAGATCCCACTGAAGGCTACGGTGATGAGCACCGTAAGACCCATCCAAGTCCACAAGAACCTGCTCCGCGCGGTCATGATTGTGCTGTATCAATAATGCCTGTTTTATACGAGTTGAGCCCCGCTCCTGTCAATCGAAAGCTCTGACTGATGCAAATCATTGTACCCCTTGGGCGCGCATCTTATAGTGACAGGGCAAAGGGGTGTTTCGCATGAGAGTTCGCACTGATCACGATTCCCTTGGAGATATTCAAGTCCCAGCGGAGGCATACTGGGGGCCTCAGACGCAGCGAGCCGTCGAGAATTTTCCGATCAGCGGCTTGCGGCTTCAACCAGCCTTCATTCGCGCGCAGGCGATCATCAAACGCGCTTGTGCCAAGGCGAACATGGAGCTGGGCCAACTCGACAAGGAGATCGGTCAAGCCATTGTGCAAGCTGCCGAGGAGATTCTCAGCGGAAGGCTGATGGATCAGTTTGTCGTAGACGTCTATCAAGCCGGAGCAGGTACTTCGCAAAACATGAACGCCAATGAAGTGATCGCCAATCGGGCCATCGAGATCTTGGGAGGCCAGAAGGGAGATTATAAGAGAGTCCACCCCAATGACCACGTGAATCGCGGACAGTCCACGAACGATACGATCCCCACGGCCATTCATATCTCCGCTTTGGAAGAGATCACTCACAAGCTCCTGCCGGCTCTTGAAGAACTGGGTCAAGCCCTGCGAACGAAGGCCAAGGAATTCGATCACATCGTAAAGTCCGGCCGGACGCACTTACAAGATGCTGTTCCCATGCGGCTGGGACAGGAGTTTGGAGCCTATGCCCGAATGACTGAACTGGGCATTGAGCGTGTCAAGACGGCAGCAAAGGATCTAAAGGAGTTGGCTCTGGGTGGCAATGCCGTGGGCACCGGCATCAACACACCCAAAGGCTATAAGGAGCTGGCGGTCAAGTACATCAACGAGGTCACAAGACTGGACTTCCGCCCGGCGGAAGATCTGTTCGAGGCGATACAGAATCGCGATGCCATCGTGAACGTATCGGGAGCCCTGCGCACCGTGGCGACTAGCCTCATCAAGATCGCGGATGACTTGAGGTTGCTCGCCTCGGGACCAAAGACGGGCTTGAACGAGATCGTGCTGCCGGCGGCACAACCGGGAAGCTCCATCATGCCTGGAAAAGTCAACCCCGTGTTGGCCGAGATGCTCAATATGGTCTGTTATGGAGTCCTGGGCTGCGATCACGTCGTCGCGCGCACGGGCCAAGCAGGTCAGCTTGAACTTAACGTGATGATGCCCGTGATGGCGTACAACGTGCTTCACGCGATTCATATCTTGTCGACAGGTGTGACGGCCTTCACAGAGCGGTGTGTACGCGGTATCACAGCCAACGAAGAGATATGCAGAAAGTACGCCGAGAGCACACCGCAAGTGGTGACGGCCTTGAGCCCCTATATCGGCTACGAGAAGGCTGCCGAAGTCTTGAAAGAGGCATTGGCAAGGAACAAGACGATTCGGGAGGTCGTGCTGGAGAAGCAACTTCTCTCGAAAGATAAACTCGATGAGGCAATGGACCTTCGCAAGCTGACGTAGCTTATCGTTGGAGCTGCTGTGAGGAGATCGCCAAGTACGGATTGATCGGGCGGCTTTCAAATAAGGGCAGTGCGATCTCCTCATGTAAGATTTGAATGGCCTCGCGCTGGCTGCGCCAGATGAGTACCTTCAGGATTTCATCGAACTTCAGCCAGCGATACTCGTCGTGCTCTGCATTGAGCATCACTTTTCCTGCCAGCTGAGCTGCAAAGCAGGGCACAAGCTCGACGGCATCTTCTCTCTCTACATAGAAATGCTCGATAAAATCAAGTGACCAGAAGCCAATGGGTGCGAGTCCTGCCTCTTCTTTGACCTCTCGCAGGGCGGCCTGCGCGGCTGTCTCTCCCGCTTCGATCTTGCCATGCACAGCCATCCAGATGCCACCGTAATCTGGATCTCCAGCGCGGCGATGAAGAGTCAAGTACTCCGGCCCTTGGGATGTCAGTCGGAACGGATACACGCTTACGGTGCGGACCTCACTCTTTGCCATCACAAAGCTCTACTTAAGGCTCCCGATGAACTCGTCGATGGGAATGGCAGCCAGGGTGGTGATCTTGACCCCTCCACGAGCGCCCAGTTCTACCGCGACACGGGCAACGGTCGTGTTGTTCGGGGCCTCGACGATGGTGACAAAGTCATACGGGCCGAGCAGGGCATATTGATCTACGATCTTGACTCCCAAGCGCTCGACCTCTTGATTGACTTCGCGGATGCGTCCGGGGTGCTTCTTGATCGTCTGGGCCCCCTCATCCGTGAGCGAGCTTAACAGAATGTATGTCGCCATGCAGTCTCTCCTTCCTACCAAAGATTTCTTCCGCAACTAGATTAGCCTAACAGGCCGCATGCGTTCAAACCCGTTAATCCGCTTCCGATCCGCTGACCGATCTTAGTCATAAGCCCATGATGTGGAAGCCTGCGTCCACATAGAGGATCTCGCCGGTGATGCCACTGGCAAGGTCGCTGAGCAAGAAGAGCGCGGCCTTGCCCACCTCTTCGTGCGTGATGTTGCGTTTCAAGGGGGCACGCTGCTCATAGACATGAAGAATATTCGTGAAGCCGGGAACTCCTCGGGCCGAGAGCGTCGAGAGGGGTCCAGCTGAGATGCCGTTGACCCGAATCTTTTTCGGCCCCAGCTCATAGGCTAGTTGCCGAATGATCTGTTCCAGAGCAGCCTTGGCTGTGCCCATCACGTTGTAGGTGGGGAAGGCCCGTTCGGCAGCGAGATACGTCATGGCAATCATGCTTCCGCCACCGGCTCTTTCCATGAGAGGCATCGCCAGGCGGGCCATGGGGATGAGAGAGTAGGCACTGATCTCTAGTGCGGTGCGGAAGCCCTCGCGTGAGGTGCGATAGAATTCTCGATCAAACTCCTCCTGCGGTGCGAAAGCGACGCTATGCACAAGATAATCTAACTTGCCAAACTCGCTCTCGAGGGTGTCAAAGACCGATTGGAGCTGGGCGTTATCCAATACATCCAAGGGCAGAACTAACGAACCCGCTAGCGGAGAGACCAGTTCTTCTACACCGTCCTTGAGGCGCTCACCTTGATAGGTGAAAGCCAGGCGAGCACCTGCTTTATGAAGCAGTTGAGCGATGGCCCATGCGATGCTGCGCTTGTTGGCTACACCCGTGATGAGACCGGTCTTGCCGTGAAGATCGATGGAATACACGCGCTCACAACCCCTTTCGTGGCAGACTTCCAGAGACTGTACGCTGCCGACTATGAGAATTGCAAGTATCTATTTGCCCCTTACATCCAATTCAGCTATCCTTGCCAGCGTGATTTGAACATGAGTATGAAACGCACGTGGATCAGCGAAGTCAAAGGGCACATTGGCGAAAAGGTCTTACTCAAGGGCTGGGTGCACACGCTACGGCCCATCGGAAAGCTGAAGTTCATTGTTCTAAGAGATCGGACAGGATTTGTGCAAGCCAAGCTCAAAGGTGAGAAGGCCCCAGCAGAGGAAATCAAAGAAGAAGCGGCGATCCAGATCATCGGCACGGTCGTTGAAGACCCGCGCGCACCAGAAGGCATCGAAGTCGATGTGGAAGAACTGAGAATTCTCAGTTCACCTGTGGAGATTCCTCCCATTCAGATCAATCGTCCTCTCGCTGTGATTGGTGTTCGCCTGGAAACGGCCCTGGACCATCGAACTCTCAGTTTGCGGCATCCAGAGATCGGCTCGGTCTTTCGCGTGCGGGCGGAGCTCATCTGGGCCTTTCGCGAGTATTTGCGCAGCCAAGGTTTTCTAGAAGTGCAGACGCCCAAGATTGTGGCGGCGGGCACGGAAGGTGGTACGGCTCTCTTCCCCGTTCAGTATTTTGAGCGGACGGCGTATCTGGCGCAGAGCCCGCAGTTCTATAAGCAGATGCTTGTGGGAGCAGGCTATGAGCGCGTATTTGAAGTCGGCCCCGTCTATCGTGCGGAGCAGCACAATACCGTGCGGCACCTGAACGAATACATCAGTCTGGATTATGAGATGGGCTTCATCGACGATTTTCGAGAGATTACACAAGTGGAGACGGAGCTCTTGCGCTTCATGTTCGAGCATATTGGGCGAGCTTGTCCGAAAGAGTTGGGACTCTACAAAGCAGAGGTGCCGAGGGTTCCGAAGGAGATCCCGCATATCACGCTTGCCGATGCCATTGAGATCTTGAAGAAGCGGCACAACAAGCAGTGTGAAGGAGATCTTGATCCCGAGGGGGAAAAGTTGCTTTGTGAGTACACGAAAGAAGAGCTGGGCTCGGAGTTCGTCTTCGTGACGCACTATCCGCGGGCCACGCGCCCCATGTATGCCATGCCCAACGAAGAAGATCCTACCCTCACGAACACATTCGATCTGCTCTGCCGGGGCTTGGAGATCACGACGGGCGGACAGCGTATTCATCCGTATAACATGCTAGTGGAGAGCATTCAGAGTCGTGGGCTGAACCCGAGTGATTTCGATTTCTATCTGGAGATTTTTAAGTACGGAATGCCACCGCATGGCGGACTGGCCATTGGGGCGGAGCGCCTGACAGCGCAGCTGTTAAATCTCACCAATATCCGTGAGGCGAGTTTCTTCCCCAGAGATCGCACGAGGATTGTGCCGTAAGTTGGCATCAACAGTATATCGCGAGCATTTCTGGTTTGGTCTGGGTACAAAGCTTCTTACGAACTCAGAATTTGGCAAGCGTCTCGGATTCTTAAGCTCCACGACCAGGTCCGCGGGACGCTGCTAGCGGACACCTCCGGTATTGCCCTATAACGCCTGACATAGGCTTTTGTATACCGCTGCATGCCGTATAATTACTAGGGTTCTAGACTAGGAGAGATATGGTAAACTAGTCTAGAATGCGCATCAAGTATAGCAAACTGAGCCCGTACCGGGTGAAAAAGATCTTGC
The DNA here is from genome assembly GCA_037442925.1 of Candidatus Fraserbacteria bacterium. Classification (GTDB taxonomy): domain Bacteria; phylum Bipolaricaulota; class Bipolaricaulia; order RBG-16-55-9; family RBG-16-55-9; genus RBG-16-55-9. The sequence continues at coordinate 19,380 of JBBIPG010000040.1, forward strand.
GCTGCTTCAGCGAGGATCTCACCGCCACCCAGACGGCTCGATTGACGGGGATCAACCGCAATACCGTCAACCGCTACTACCGGCTCTTTCGGGAGAGGATCGCGGCTTACGAGGAACAGCAGGCTCAGCAGCATGGATTTACCGGAGAGATCGAGTTGGACGAGAGCTACTTTGGGGGCAAGAACCGGGGCAGGCGTGGGCGTGGCACGGCCAAGATCCCGGTCTTTGGTCTGTTGCGGCGCAACGGCCGGGTCTACACCCAGATCCTCAAGAATGCTACGGCCGCTCAGATCCGACCGATCATTCGCAAGCTGGTCAAACCAAGCAGCCGACTCTATACGGACAAGTGGCGTGCCTATGACGGCTTGGTGCTCAACGGCTATGAGCACCACCGCATCGACCACGACCAGGGAGGTTATTCGGATTGCAGAGGAGGTCACATCAACGGGATCGAGAGCTTCTGGAGTTTTGCCAAGCGGAGGTTGTTGCGGTTCAATGGGATTCGTGCCCAGGATTTCTACTGGCACTTGAAAGAGTGCGAATTCCGGTTCAATGAGCGCGCTCATCTCTACCAGAAACTCGTTTCGATCCTCACCATTTCCTAGTCGAGAGCCTTGCTAGTTAGAGCGAAACAACAACAAAGGAGATGACTATGAAAGTTCAGAATATTAACGGCACCAGTGCCAAGACCTGCAAATGTGGGAGTTGGCTTGGTCATTGGGAAAGATTCAGTGGCCAATCGCTACCCAACTACTGCCCTCAAGTAAAGTGTGTTCAGAAGCCCGAAGTGGGTGCCCATGTCCAGAGAGACAGTACTACTGACAGAAGTTGGTACAAGCCCGATGCATGAGCAGGTGAAAGTGCTGTGCTATTGGTCCTGAACACGATCGGAATACCCGCCTTCCCCTTGACAAAGACCTCCCCAGCTCTTTCCCTCTGGGAAAAGCCTTTCACCGGAGGGATGATCATGTCTGAGCTGGAGAGGTTCTTCTGCTTCCTGGATCAGTTGTTGCGGCGCTTGACCGCGGAAGATCGGAAGAGC
>JBBIPG010000041.1:0-20154 GCA_037442925.1 Candidatus Fraserbacteria bacterium
GCTACGTGATTGTCTCCCTGGAAGATTTGTATGATCTAGTGATAGACGACCACGAGCGGACGATCACCAAACAAGAGCTACAGAAGATTGCTGAGTTCTATGTGAAGCAAGTGGAGAGTTCGTCCCCGCACTACCCGCCCGACTACATTGATCTGGGCAATGATTACTTCTCGCTAGCCGATGCCTGGCAGGCCTTGATCCAAGCGCTGGCGCACTATCAACAGACAGGTTCCCTACCTGATCAAGTCGTCGCCAAAGACGTTCTCGGCCCAACGACGCTAGTGAACTTGGTGACGACACCCATGACGGTTCCTGCGGGCGACATTCTGGAAAGTGCTAGCGTTGCGCTAGCAAGTGCGTTAGATCGCGTGCCCTCGTCGGTGAGACTGGAGCAAGCCGGAATCGAGATCAATGCCAGCGAGCATTTGTATCTCATAGCGAAGGAGTTCTTGAACCTGTGGAGCGGAAGCCCTGTACCCATCGATCTTTTCAAGATCAGCATGATTTCAAGGAACGCGGAAGCCATTGCCCCTGACCCGAATGACCCGCGAAATGGTCAAGCTGACGCACTTACTAAGCAGCAGTTCTGGACGTTTAAGCCAGCAAGATGGAAGTGAATCAAAGTGGAGGTGGAACCAATGACGCAACCATTGAAGGTTGTCGGTCTCGGTTTGGTGTTACTTGCTATTGCCTTGAGCGGCAGCGACGGCACGTTGAACGGAGCCGTGTCACAGAGCAGCGGTGAGAACCCCATTTACGTCACGTTTGTCATTCACTTCGACCCGTTACCCACCGCCAATGGACAGGTGCTCAGAGAGGGTTACGAGCGAGAGCGCGATGCCCTAGCCTGGCTGGCCGACTATTTCGATCAAATAGAACGCGAGAAGGGACCTGACTTCGTACCGAAGTTAACGTTGGAGATCGCTGGGGATCACGCCGAATACTACAGCGAAGACCCCGTGGGTCTGGCGTTGCTCAAGAGTCTCTACACCAAGGGGCATACGTTGGGCGTTCACTTTCACAGCAACTACAAGGCCGGGCCACACCTTTGGCCTGATGGCCGCTCTCAAAATACGCCCGAGATGCATCGGCGCGTCGCGGCTGACCACATCAACGAAGTAGATGCACTCGTAGCTGCCGTCATTGGCACGTCTGATCCCGCAGCGATTCGTAAGGCCAATCACACCATCACGGGGCACTTTCTTGACGAACAATTAGCGCAGCAGATGGGCTTCGATCTCCTAACGGGCGGACGCAACGAAGCCCTCAATCTCTTCTTCGACCATGATGTTTATAATCCTTGGCGGCCAGCGATGGGGCCAGGAGCTTGGTCACTCAGCGAAGACTTAAATAGCCCTTGGATTCTGGTGCCGCAGGCACCCGTGTTGGGCGCTATTGGAGAGCATGCCCCACTGCCAACCGGAGTTTCACCTGAATACACCCAAGGGATGCGCTCCATGATCTGGCAGGACCTTTCTATCCCAGCGATGCAACGCAAGTTTCTGCATCTGTATCTGGAATGGCGAGCCCAGCTTGCCAGCCAGAAAGTCTGGGTCTTCGGCTGGCACGAGCACACGAACAATCTCTTGGCCGACGATGGCACGTACGGCAATACCCGCAACTTACGAGATGAAGTTCGAGAGTACGTGACATGGCTCAACGAGAATTTCATCAGCAAGCGTACTCCAGTCGGAAAGCTGATCGCCCAATACGCCACTACTGAAGATGTCGCTCAAAAGTTTCAGGCTTGGGAGGCAGCTCATCCTGGGCAATCTTCTTTTAACTATCCCGTGCGCGTGCGCGACTTTGATGTGTACCCGTACCAGCTCAAGGGCTTGACGCGGGAGCTGATGTACGCACACTACGAAGTCGAGATTACAGCATTTCGAGATCAGGGTATCAATGCTCACAAGCTTCTCAAGACCGACGGGCGTAATTGGGTCTATCAAGGCGAGAGAATCGTGAGCACAAAGCCAACTTGGAATATCTATCTGCTCTGGAGTGATGCAGGTGAGAAGGCGATTGACTTCTCAAGCGTTCTTGCCGGAACAGTAGAGTGTGTAGCCGGTCGCAGTGGTTCCGAGACAGTTCAACCGTCTGTCTCCCTACGCGTCGGCGAGGAGCCGATGATCTGTGTCGCTGCGCAATGAACTGCTCGAGTCGGACAAATAGAGCTACTCAGGCGGCACAACGCCGCTCGCGCGCGTCACCCTCAGACCCCGTTTCTCCAGCTCCGCAATGAATGAATTGATCCCGAGTGAATCGCTCGCGATGTGGCCGGTCACGATCAAGTTCTTGTTCTTCGCTTGGAACTCCTGCTGAAGTCTTCTCGAGTCCGGCCCCGCACAGTGAATGTAGATCACCGTGTCCATGCCATGCTCAAAGTAGGCTTTGGCCACGGGGTAGCCACCGTTGGTCCCGCAGGCGTGAGAGACGGCCACGCGGCCAATCTGGTTCTCAGGCTTGCCTACGCGAACTTCTATCTGTGTCTGTGCGTTCTTAAATTCGCTCATGTCACTCTGAAATCTCGCGATCAACTCGCGAACGGTGTTTTCCGGGCGCAGCTTCTCGACGGATGTCAGCATGAGCTTGCGACCAATCTCATCCAGAGGCAAGTGAACGTTCATGTATGCCAAGTTTAGCATTCGGGCGAACGAAGGCGCGTGGTCATAGTTGGCGATATGGGCTTGACAGCGCGCATCGTAGATTCGCTCCGCCATCGCTTGTTCTGCTACGTCTTCGGGAACCCCATGCGCGATCATCATCTCGACGTGGCGGTGTAAGACTTCCGGAAAGTGGAGCGTGGAAGAGCCTCCTTTGGGATGGTGCGAGATGACCAGATCAAAGCCCAGTTGTTTGGCAATCAATAACTCCGCAGCGTCTAAGTCAATCCCGATGAGCGCATTCTTGAGATTCTTGCCGGACGTGTAGATGGCACTATCGGCGGGTACCTCATGAAAACCGGACATCTCGATGGCCAGCTGCATGATCTCTTCTGTGCTTAAGCTCATAGACTCTCACCTACAGGTGCCCGAAGTGCCCATCCCATCGACTTGGTGCGTGAGCGCATCGCCGATGAAATCAAAGGTGGAGGAGATCCCAAACCACCCCGACGTCCCATCCGGATTGATGACCACCTTGATCATCCCTCTTTGGCTACGGATCTCGCCATCATCGACGATGACGATCCATCGTCTGCCCGTCCAGTGGACCCCGCAGATGCGGAAGTTGACGGTACTGGCAGTCCCCGCCAGCCCGATTCTACTTTCGACCAGGGTATTGCCGTCATCATCCAGAATGCTATAATACAGCCGCTCATCTCCCGCTACCTCCGCAACCCACGTCACCAAGATCTTCGGCGGATTGCCCTGAGCCGACCCCAAAACCCGCTGAGCGAAAGCCCATCCCCCCAACACCACACCGGTCACAAGCAACATCAACGCCACAAGCTTCACTAGACTGTTTTGCCCCATATGACCCACGCTCCTTTCATCTTGATGATTTATACCCTTCCCCTCAGGATCTGGACAATGCGCTCTGCCGCCCGGCCATCGCCATAGGGATTACCCGGACCTGCCATCTTCGCATAGGCTATTGGGTCTTCCAGAAGCGTGCACGTCTCTCGTACGATGCGCTCTGTAGCTGTGCCGACGAGCTTAGCCACCCCCCGTTCGACGCCCTCCGGTCGCTCTGTGGTCTCACGCAACACCAAAAGAGGCTTGCCGAACGAAGGAGCTTCCTCTTGCACTCCTCCAGAGTCCGTCAAGATGAGATACGCTTGCTCCATCAACTTGAGAAATGGCAGATACTCCAGGGGTTCCAGTAAATGGACACGCTCGATTCCATCTAGAATGCGATGGACCGGCTCACGCACCGGAGGGCTTAAATGAACGGGATAGACGATCTCCACCTCGGGTCGGTGCTCCACGATCTCTTTTAATGCGTGACAGATCGCTTCCAATCGATCCCCAAAGCTCTCCCGCCGATGGGCCGTCACCAGAAGCAAGCGATGGTCTTGCGGTATCGTGATCGGGGAATCCACATCGTGAAACCTCTTTTCCTGCAAGATGATGTGTAGGGCGTCCACTATCGTATTGCCCGTGAGGTGGATCTTCTTGGGGGGAATGCCCTCGGCGAGGAGGCTCTGCCGGGCACGCACTGTAGGAGCGAAGAGCCAATCGGCCAGGTGATCCGTCAGCCGTCTATTCATCTCCTCTGGGAAGGGGTGGTGCTTGTCATACGTTCTAAGACCCGCCTCTACATGAGCGATGGGAATGTGCTCGTAAAAAGCAGCCAGGGTTGCAGCAAAGGTTGTTGTGGTGTCCCCTTGGACGATGAGGGCCTTGGGGCGCTCTCTGCGCAAGACTTCCCTCAACCCGACGAGCACTTCGGTTGTGATATGATATAGATCCTGGGAAGCTCTCATGATCGCCAGGTTATAATCAACACGGATATCAAAGAACTCGATGAAGGGATCGAGCATTTCGCGATGCTGCCCCGTGATGCAGACCTTGTACTTAATCCCTTGGCGCTCAAGCTCTCTGACGACCGGAGCCAACTTGATGGCCTCCGGCCGAGTTCCAAAGACCATTAGGATCGCCAAAGAGGCCCCCTTCCCTTTTCACAGGTTTTATACAGCCACCGGTACGCCTCCGCCAAGCGCATCCAACTTGACAGAACACCCGCAAGATCATACGCTCACAAGCCATCATGAGTAATCTCGAGCGTTGGCTGGCGTTTCTTCTGGTGCTGCTCCTAGGGATACTGTTAGGGCAAAGGCATCAAGGTCCGGAACCGCTGAAGACCACGAACCTACAGCGAGGGATCAACTTCGTCGCATACGAACCAGAGCAATATCGTCTCCCCTCCATTGAGGAGGACCTAAAGCACCTGAAATCTCTCGGGGTTAACTGGGTTGCAGTCGTAGTCACCTGGTATCAGTCTGAACTCTCGTCCACGGTGATTGCACCAGTTCCAGAGCGCTCAGCTGAGGATGAGGATGTCGTGAAATTGCTCCGCTATCTGCACAAACTGGACATGAACGCCTTCCTGCGACCGATGGTGGATGTAAGCGATGGCCATTGGCGCGGCGAGATCGAGTTCTCTTCTGAAGCCGACTGGGCTGCGTGGTTTCAGAGCTATGAGGCGTTTCTCATGCGTTATGCGGAGCGGGCGACCCGTGAGGGAGTGGATCTCTTCTCCGTGGGCGTGGAACTGGAGGGGACGGTGCAACGGGAACGCGAGTGGCGCCAGCTGATCGGGCGCGTGCGCCGTGTGTTTGCAGGCCCACTGCTCTACTCCGCCAACTGGGATGGCTATCAGAATGTCCCCTTTTGGGATGCGCTCGATTACGTGGGGATTGATGCCTACTTCGAGTTGAATACAGATCCGGATTCGAAGCTCACTCCCGATGTTCTGGCCGCGGCTTGGAGCCCGTGGGTGGAGCAATTGGACGCGTTCGCAGCGGGGGTGAGCCAGCCGATCGTGTTCACGGAGATCGGCGCGCGTAGCGTGCAGGGCACATCCCGTCGCCCCTGGGACTGGCTTAGGGAAGCTCCCATTTCTCTCGAAGAACAGGCAAACTACTATGAAGCGGCATTTCAGGTCTTCTGGGGACGCCCTTGGCTGGCCGGTCTCTACTGGTGGACTTGGCTGCCCGATCCAAAACGGGGTGGAGCAGACGACGATGGGTACTCGCCCCGAGGCAAGCCCGCCGAAGAGATCCTCAAATCTTGGTATTCTGGGTGATTCCCTTGAGAGAGTGGGGCATTTCGGTTATCTTTCCCTCAGCGAAAAATCACTGCGCTTGAGTGTCTCGATGACAGGCAAAAATAAAAAAGGAGGGCCTATGTGTAAGGAACGGGTGAACCTCGCACGTTTGACCTTAGCCATCACGCTTCTTATGGCAAGCACCTTAGGGGGAGCAGCGGTCGCTACTAGTCAAGCAACGTCTTCCGCGAACCCACCCTTCGTGCGAGCCGTCTGGTACACGACGGATGACCCCAGTCGCTACTCTTCCCGGATCGTAGCCGACGATCTTGCCTTTCTGAAGGAGAAACTTTGCCCAACTCACATCTTGATCAAGGCCTTCGTCTATCAAGAGGGCAAAGATTCTGTCGATCCTAAGATCGATCCTCAGCGTACCCTCTCAGACGACGCCCTGCGTCAAATCGTCGCTCAAATTCATCAGGTAGGAATGGGTGTGGTCTTCTTGCCCGTCCTCTTTGTGGACGATGGAACGTGGGAAGGAGCCATCACGCCGTCGGATGTGGATGCGTGGTTCTCCCATTGGCTGGATATAGTGGCTCATTATGCGGATCTTGCCGAGGAGACCAGCATAGAGATCTTGCTCATTGGCTCTGAGATGGTCACCCTCCGAGACTACCACGACCACTGGCTTAGGGTGATCGAGGCCGCGCGACAACGCTATCAAGGCTTACTCGGTTACTCGGAGAACTGGTGGTTTGATGAGGCCTTCTACCAAAGTGTCTTAGCCATGCAGCAGTGGGCCGAGCTCGACTATATCGGTGTTACAAACTATTTCGAGCTGACCGACAAAACAGATCCCAGTCTATCGGAGTTGGAGTCCGCCTGGCGCCGCAACCGAAATGGTCGCAACGTGCTCGACGACTTAGATAGGCTGAGTAGCCGATACGGCAATAAGCCCATTGTCTTCTGGGAGTTTGGCTACCAGAGCAAGGATGGCACCAACATCGAACCCTGGAATTTCCTGCGGGAAGCCGATCCCGATCCCCAAGAGCAAGCAGATGCCTACCAAGCCTACTTCAATGTCTTTTCGTCCTTTCCCTGGTGGAGTGGACAAGGCATCTTCGCAGAGCAGGTAGGGCTGCCCATGGATGCCTTCGGGTATGGTGTGCTCGGCAAGCCATCAGAGTTGGTGATCGCACAACAGGCGTGCAGCCCGTGATTGAGCTTAGCCCATCCGTCCTTCCTGGAGGGCCATCTGCATTAATCGCTGGGCATCTGCGAAACTGACGAGACCATCGCCGTCAAAGTCGTAATAGCGACTGAACTTCTGCACCGGCTCTGAGTCATAATGAAACGCAAGTAGGATCGCATCATCTAGGGTGAGCTGCCCATTGCCATCGACGTCTTCGAACAACCCATCCCCATCGAGGTCTTGGGGCGAGCGCAACGCATCGCCCAGCAGAGGAAGCACGATAGCCAAAGTGAACCCTTGAAGGGCTGCTTGGATAGGTCGACCTGCATCGTCAGTGAGGACTTTGACTTCCATGCTGAACTCGACATGCCCTGGCTGGAGTGTGGTCAAGGCCATCTGTGCCAGAATGATAGACTCCGCTCCAGGTCGAATCCCGTTGCGGAAATCCACAGCCCGAATCTCCATTACTCCCTCCGAATGCTGCATCACTCGGACAAAACGGGGATCGAGCCCCGGGACCGTTGCACCGTCGAGCTGGACAAGCGCGGGGTCTGAAACGCGCACAATCACGGCGTAGCGTTGTAGTCCTTGAGGAGCCTTGGTTAGGATGAGATCTACAATTCCTTCCGCTTGCGGCATCAAGCTGGGAGGACCTGCGAGAAGAAGGGTCGTCTCGGAGGAGGGCTGGGGCAGCGGTGGCTCTGGCGTCTTTGATCCTGCGACTGCAATTTGTCCCGCGATGATGACGGGGGTCACGCTGTTTCCTGAATCGTCGATGTAGGCGACGACCTCAATGAGGAGCTGGGTGCGGCCTGCTTGCAGCCCTTCTAGGGTTAGCTGGGCCAGGATTTGATCGCGCGCGCCCGCCTCCAGTTGATGCGTCAGTAAGTCAAGCAGTCGTATTCGAATCTTGTCCGCGCCCTGCTCGAGAATCATAAACGCGTCTCCCGAAAGCACGCCCGGCGCGATCGCGGTAAATCGAGCAACAGCGGGATCCTGCATGGAAAAGACGATGTCAGCACTCTGCAGGCCCTGAGGAGCCTGGCCCAGGATGATGGCACCCTGCGTTTGCTCCCCCACTTTGAGCGTTACATCTCCTGCGCGCAAGATCGTGGGTTCTTCTTGGGCCATCTTTCCCGCAAAGACAAGCACGGTGGCAACGGATGGGATCGACACCTCTTGGCCATAGTCATCCTGGAGCCGTGCAATTCGTAAAGACGCGGTCGTCCGCGCTTCGACCATGGCTTTGACTCTGATGCGCACAAGCGGGATCTGATGAACACCTGGGCGCAGGAGATTGAAGAGATCCACGATGCGTAACCCAACGGACTTGTCTGTCTGTTTTGTCACGCGGGTCGGCCAAGCCCCCAATGGCTCCAGCTGAAAAATCTGGACAAGGCCTGTGGTATCGAAGTTGATCTCCAAGTCGACGGTTCTTAAGCCATTGGAGGCATCCTGTAGAACTACAATCAACATCACTGTGGTGGAATCCTCTGGCAGTGGAGTGGCTTCTAAGAGAAAAGAGGTTCCTTGGTCCGTAGAGGTCTGAAGCGCTAGAGCGGGCACATGGATGCTCAGAAGAAGCATGAGCCAACTGAGGGCCACCCCGAGTCCCTGCCGAGTCCACGACGCCTTCATGTTCACACTCTAGAAGATGAATGCACAAGGGGCAGATTGGCAATCCTGGTCGTCCATGATCGAAGCGAACCTTGTCACCCAGCAAAGAACGATCCGCTAGCTGTACTGACGTGCCGTCTTCGCCCATTGTGGCCTTCGCTGAAAGAGGATGTTCGTCCAGGCCAGCAGCAGCAAGGGAACCCAGTGATATGTGTACAGGGTCACCAGTATGATGGCCAGAGGCATTTGATACCAGGGTGTCTTGATCTCCCGAAGTCCCAGAAAGATCAAAGGAAAGAAACTGAAGGAATTGGCAATCAGCAGGGGGAGTGGAAAGCTATTTTGTACACCGAGTACTCCCCACTGGGCTAGGGCAAAGAGACCGAAGGTGAATAAGACAGCGACGGGGACGATCCAGAAACTCAAATAATAGTGAAGATCGAACTTCCTCAGCCAGGGGATGTTCGCTCGCAGCAGACGTCTGCTCATGATGTAGTTCATAAAAACCTGTAAAGTCCCCCAGGCCCAGCGGTGGCGCTGGCGCAAGAGGGCTCTTAAGGATTCCACACCCTCTTGTTCGACCTGGCGATCGAGAAAGCGAATCACTCCGCCCGTCTCATGGATGCGTATGCTCAGTTCCAGATCCTCCGTAAGACTCCCCGGAGTCCAGATGTGCCCATACTCCCTTGCCAGAGCCATCAAGGTGCTGGCGCGCACGAATTGTCCGTTGCCTCCCAGAGCAACGGCACCGGTTGTCCCATCCCGAACCCATTGCGCGATGTAACAGAAAGTTGCAAACTCGATGTCTTGCATGCGCGCTAGCCAATGGTGTCGATTGGCGATACGGACTCCACACTGCACTGCAGCAACCTTGGAATCCAAGAACAACTCTGCCACACGCTGGACCAGGTCGATCTCTACAGGGCGGCCATCCGCATCGAAGACGCCGATGACCCAGCGCTTAGAGTTCCGCTCGGGAAAACGATCCAAGAGATGGTAGATGCCGCTGTTGAGCGCCTCCGCCTTGCCCAGCCGAGCGTGAGGGAGTTCGCGTGCCAGTAGATAGATGCGTTCATCGGCCTGACAGAGTTCAGATGCGATCTGGCGGGTGTCATCTTGGCTGGCATCGTCGATGATCAGGATCTCCAGACGACCTACATAGGGTTGCCTGAGGAGCGCTTGCACGGTGTTCTGGAGCACCTGGCCTTCATTGAGCGCCGGGATCATGATGGTGATGACGGGAAGGTTTTCATTCGGGGAGTCATGGCCACCATTACTGCCAGATGCCAAGTTGCTGGAACGGCGTAAAAGCAGCGTGGAGATCGTGAGGAACAAGTTATAAACCAAGCAGTAGATGATGAAGAACCAAGTGAAGATATCCGTAGTGACCACCGAGTGCCCTCCTCCCTCTTAGGGCCGGTGAGGCACACCTGCCCTGTACCTGCCTATTACTGTTGTTTGATGAACGTCTTGGGGGCAAGCCCCAAACGACTCAAGTACGCAGAAAGATTCATGAAACTCCACCCTTGCCCCTTCAAGCCCTCGATGAGTTGACCGAGTCGATCCACTCCCAAAACGGGATGATAGAAAAAAGAGGCCAAGGCACCGTACTTCAATCCCGCCAGTAGGCGCGCTCTTGCTAGTATACGCTGGATATCCTCATCAGCGGATTCGGCCTGCACGAAGCCCAAATCGGTGGGAACATATAGGTTGTTCTTTAATTCGACCACGAAGGGCACGATTTCTAAATCCAACCCCCAGCGTGTGGGGTCCTCATAGATGACAGCGAAAAATTGCTCAAAGACCTGATATGCCTCGTCGCCCGCGGCATAGTGAGGGGTCTCCCAAGCCACGACCGATTGAGCTAATCCTGCCAGTGAGATCTCGGTCAACGCCTCCAGCACACGGCGCCTGGCGTACTCCGCATCGCCGATGGGCATACCCCTCTGTGGGTCCCAAAACTCGAAATCGACCGCGGTTTCCCCTCGATTCTGATGCGTCAAACCGTGAACGACGACCTCACCACCCTTGAGCAACGCCTGCTTGACCATGAGGCGGAAGTCTGAGTCCGTGCTGAGCCTCGCCCGCACCCCGCCAGCGTCCGCGAAGACTGGGATGACTGCCAAGCTGAAGGGAACCTGGGCGTCTCCCAAATAGCCCACCACGGACAGGAGATCACTGCGCTGGGTCTTCGCATGGATGTCCTCGAGGCGTATGAGCGCGATCTGACCCCGATCGATACCGTAGACCTCATTCAAAACGTCCAGGAAGACCAGATGAGCACCGAAGGGCGAGAGGAATGCCGTGGGGTGGAAGCCAACAAAGTAGAAGTACTCACCATCGTCCGGATGGTCCGCATGCTTAGCGCTGACAACAAGGGGCACCGGCTGGCCGTCTTCCGTGATGACAGCGCGTGCACGAGCCAATTGAGGATTGCTGATCTTGGCCAGCATGAGTGCATTGTTTTGCAGGGTATACGCCGTGTCTGAATAGAGGTATATAAGCTCCCGAAGTTGCGAAGGAATTGTGCGATCCAGCGCTACACCGACTGCCTGCTCGGCTTCCGTCTGGGCTCGTTCCAATTGGTACCCGATCCAGACGACCTTCTTCTTGGTGATCCCCTCTCCGTGGAAGACGTCGTCGATGAAGGACTGGGGAGGGGATTGGTTAGGGTCTAAGCCATAATAGAGGATTACATCGTAGCCTTGATACATGTCTGCCCGATATTCCTGAAAGAGCCCTTGCTGGTGGATGACTCGTACCGTCGTCTGGTAGTAGGCCTCAAGCCAGGTGGCGAGCTTGACGACAAAGGGTTCCGTGAACTCTTGGCGTGGTGAGGTCACGAGGAGTGTCTTGGTGCGCGGGTTCTGACCCCACAGGCTGCGCACAACAAAACCGGTTGTGCCCTCACACAAGATCGTGCCGTCTGGCCCTTGGAGTTGCGCATACACACGATATGACCCTGTGACGCCGAAGATGTCCTGAGAGATGTCGAGCGTGTAGATCACGCCTTGCCACTGGAAGCTGCCTTCTAGGTTGATGGTGGGCTGGCTTTGCACACTCAGGTTGGTCCCATCTTGCTGGTCGATCTGGACGATGAGTTTCGCATTCTGGATGGCGACGGTCTCCGCGACTTGTAGGAACATCTGGATCTTCACCGGGGGGCCGGGTGCCACATACTCTTGGCTGTCGGTAAACACATCCAGCGCACAGAGGGGAGCCCCTCCTTGCAGGTCGAGTGGCCCCATCCACATCAGCGCGAACAGCAAGACGGAAAGAATAGCCTTGCGATCGCTAGATGTCAGAATCACCTTTATATGTAGACACTGCACGCACCCGCCACCCTCTATTCGGGTGCACCGGCAGCCCGGCTACCTTGGTGAAAGGTCCGTAGCTTTGCGTCCCACCCTTGCGAGTGGTTTGCCCTTATCAGCGCCCTCCAGTTTTTTGACTACAGTAGTCAAATGCAATTTTAGCCTAGGAAGAGGTCTCTGTCAACTCCAGCAGTGCAGGGCTAAATGATCACCCAGCTAGCTAGACAATCAATTAGCTGATTGGACAATTATCTAGCTAACAGGGGACCGTTGTCCTTCCTTGACCCGTCGTCCGTGTGTAAGAGTGTCTCATGCGCGTGATTGCCATTGCCAATCAAAAAGGCGGAACAGGCAAGACGACCACGGCCGTCAACCTGGCCGCCGGTCTGGCCTTGCTCAAACGAAAAGTGCTCCTCATCGATGCCGATCCCCAGGCACATAGCTCCAAACACTTCGGGATTGAAAACCCAGAGGTGACGATCGAGCACGTGATGTCCGGGAAAGTTCCTGCTCCCAAGGCCACATACGAAACGGACATCGAGAGGCTCTTCCTCATTCCTAGTTCTCTGGAACTGAGCCACTACGAGGCACGGCTCGTCACGGAGGTGGGACGCGAGACCCTGCTGAGAAACGCACTTGACCCCCTGAAGGGCCACGTGGAGTTCATCTTGATCGACTGTCCGCCGAGCTTGGATGTGATGACCATCAATGCGCTTTCTGCGGCCAAGGAGGTCTTCATCGTCTCCCAGAGCGAGTATCTATCGCTCGATGGGGTAAGGCAGCTGAGCGATACCATAGAGATCGTCAAGAGGAGAATCAATCCGGCGCTCCAGATCGGGGGCATCATTCTTACCATGCATAACGACCGGATTATTCTCAGCCAAGAAGTGTCTCAGTTGCTCGAAACGTCTTTCCCTGGGAAAGTGTTCCAGACGAAGATCCATCGCAATGTTCGGTTGGCAGAAGCCCCCAGCCGAAGGCAGCCCATACAACGATATGCCCCCAATTCCCGTGGCGCACGGGATTATAATGCGCTAGCCAAGGAGGTCTTAAGCCGATGGCGACGAAACGGAAGAGCATCGTAGAAGAGAACCCTCTGGAGAGGCCGATGCAGCGCACGCAAGAATTGCCAGGGGATCAAGTGGTGATCCATAGTTCGAGCGCTGTAGAAGCTAGAAAAAGAAAACTCTTTGCATATAAGCTTCCGATGTCCTTGGGGATCAAGTTCAAGCTCTACTGCCACGCAAGAGGCAAGACGGCGGAAGAGACGCTTCAAGAGTTGCTCACAGAATTCCTGAAAGACAAGACAATCGATCCCTTTGCGGGTTAGACAGGACGGCCCCTTTCATGTAGCAATACTTACCAAGAGGGGCATTCTTTTGGCACAAGAGTGCTTGGACGACTCCTCTCCTTCGCGGTATAGTTGAACTAGCTGAGCTTTTTGCCACTCACTATTTTTGTGTTGTAGTCTACACGCCCATGGCGGCAGTCAAAGTGGGGGATACGGTGATTATGGCAAAGGCTGTCTACGGAACCATCCGGGAGAAGAACAAGCTTCGCGTGGCGGACCGTCCTGTCCACGACTGGTATCGGTTCGTGCAGTCTTTCCCACCCCATCTTGTACGTGGCTATCTCGAACGGTTCGGCATCACGCGAGGTCATTGCGTCTTAGATCCATTCTGCGGCAGCGGTACTACGTTGGTTGAGTGCAAGAAGCTCGGCATTGCGAGCATTGGGATTGAAGCCAACCCCATGGCTCACTTTGCCAGCCACGTGAAGGTGGATTGGAGTGTCGATCCTGATGGTCTACTTGATCATGCTTCAGAGATTGCCAAGCGTGCTTCACAAAGGCTCTCCATGGATGGCATCGAGGATGGGGAAGCCCTACCGTTGTTTTACAACCATCAAAAGAAAACCGCTACTCTTCGGACGCTGCCACCTGAAACTCAAAAGCTCATTCTAAAGAACTCAATCAGCCCCTTGCCCCTGCATAAGGTGCTCGTAGTACTAGAGACTTTGGAGGAGCACAGCGATAGTCGGTTCGATCCCCATGAGCGGCTGGCCCTGGCAAAAACGATCGTTTTTAGCGCTAGCAATTTGAACTTTGGGCCGGAAGTCGGTGTTGGCTCAGCTAAGTCGGACGCCCCGGTGATCGCAACGTGGTTGAAGAACATTCAGGCAATGGTAGCTGATCTACGTGAGCTACACTCGAAAAACAACACCAAAGCCGTCATCCACCAAGCCGACTCGCGCTATCTCACCAATGTCCTAGAGCCGTACTCAGTGGATGCGGTGATCACATCACCGCCGTACCCCAATGAAAAGGACTACACCAGGACAACTCGCCTTGAATCGGTTTTGCTCGGGTTTATCCGCAACAAGCAAGATCTACGATCGCTCAAGCAAGCTTTGGTGCGATCCAACACTCGCGGCGTCTATAAGAACGACTCAGATGACGTCCTCGTTGCTAGCCATAGGGAGATTCAACATATCGCGGACACCATCGAAAAACGACGGGTCGAGCTGGGCAAGACCTCCGGATTCGAACGACTCTACGCCAGAGTAACAAAGCTTTATTTCGGAGGCATGGCAAGGCATCTCTCGGAGCTTCGCACCATACTTCGCCCCGGTGCCCAGCTCGCCTACGTTGTGGGGGACCAAGCATCATACTTGCGTGTAATGATCCGCACCGGACACCTGCTGGCCGACATCGCCCGATCTTTGGGCTACGAAGTCTCCGGAGTCGACCTATTCCGCACGCGACTGGCAACAGCGACGAAAGAGCAGCTTCGAGAGGAGGTTGTTCTCCTCCGCTGGCCGGGAAGCGCACCGGGTCACGCCTGAGATCATGAAAAGGAAGAGCATATACTCGACAATTATTGAAAAAATCTTCCGCTCGAAATTTAAGCCTGGAATGCAGGAGTTTGAGTTCGCGCGCGCAGATATTGAGAAATTCAGCAAACAGCTCAGAATCGATTTACCGAAGAATCTCGGCGATCTGGTTTACAGCTTTCGTTATCGCAAATCTCTTCCCGACAGCATTCAAGCAACAGCTGGCGAAGGTAAAGCGTGGATCATTCGTGGAGCCGGTCGTTCTAGATACCGCTTTGTTTTGGTCCCCAACAGACCCCTTGTTCCAAATGAAGACTTAGCGACTACGAAAGTGCCAGATGCAACGCCTGGTATCGTTGCCAAGTATGCCTTCAACGATGAGCAGGCGCTGCTTGCTAAGGTGCGGTACAACCGCCTTGTGGACATCTTCACTGGCGTCACCTGCTACTCCCTTCAGAATCACCTCCGCACTACTGTACCCAACATTGGGCAAGTCGAGACGGATGAAATTTATGTTGGTGTTGATAAGAAGGGTGTCCACTACGTATTCCCAGTTCAAGCGAAAGGCGGCACTGACAAATTGAGCGCTGTGCAGATCGAACAAGATTTCGCCGTCTGTGCTCACAAGTTTCCGGCGTTGATTTGCCGCCCTATTGGCGCTCAGTTTATACAACATGATTTGATCGCGCTGTTTGAGTTTGAGGAAACTGAAGACGGTGTCAAGATTGCTTCGGAAAAACACTACGAATTCGTATCACCCGAAGAAGTGACTGAAGCCGACTTAGCCCTCTACCGTAAGCGTACATCTCCGTGAGAATCTGGAGCTAAGCACCCAATCAGAGCGCTGCATAGCTAGTTAACCAGCTAACTAATCTCACATCTTGACTCCTTGTGGGCCTCTAGCCTAGGATCTTTTCATTAGACCTTCACACGGGGGTGCGGGAACATGCAGTCAAAGTGGACGGGGTGGCATACGGCTGGTCTGCTGTTCATCCTTGTGGCCATAGTGTTACTCGGGCTTCTTACTCCTTCACAGAGCCGGCTTTGGACGTGGGTGGGTACATTGATCCTGCTTGCCTCTTTCGCTGTTGTCGCCGGTCACGGGGTCAACGGCCTATGGCACGGCCTGCTCATCGACGAACGCAACAGGATCAGCCTCTCCCGATTGCAGATGACCCTCTGGACGATCGTTGTTCTCTCCGGATTCTTGGCGGCAGCGTTTTCGAACCTCGCCGCTGGTCAAATCAGTCCTCTCTCAATCGGCATCCCGAGTGAACTATGGCTCCTCATGGGAATCAGCACCACATCCCTTGTGGGTTCGCCGCTCATCCTACGCACCAAAATGGCGAAAGAACCTGACGAATCAGAAAGAAAGCGAACGTTTGCCCTCACGGAGAAGCAAGGTCGAGATGTATCCACGCTGGATAACGTCGGCCTCATTGTGATCAATAAACACCCGCAAGAGGCAAGCGTCTCGGATCTATTCGCGGGCGAGGAGACAGGCAACGGAGCCCACCTCGATCTGGGTAAGATTCAGATGCTCTACTTCACACTGATTCTTGTGCTCACGTACGCCGTAACTTTGGGGTCTACGCTGGCCAGCAACATCGTGAGGATCAGCGAACTGCCGGCTCTCGATCCGGGCATGGTCGCTCTTTTGGGCATCAGTCACGCGGGGTATCTCGTCAACAAAGCCATCCCGCATAGCGAGATCGAACGGTAGGCCCCGATCGTGCGCTTTAAGCATCTCTCGGCCCTGGTGCCATTCGTTCTCACCGTACCTCTGCTGGTTTTCAGTGTGAGTGCGCTTGGCTACGATCAAGACACGCATTACTATCTCACCTTCTATCTTGCTCTGGAGACTGGCTGCTGGGACTGGTGGGAGTCTTGGGTTATAGCGAGCGCGGACTGGTCGCAGGACCTCAATAACACCACCGTGTCTGAGAAGAGCGTCTTACAAGTGATGAAGAGCCTTCTGGGGAAGAGACCCGACGTTCCCAACCAGCGAAACTGGCATGCGTTTGTGGAAAGAGGAAGAGAAGAAGAGAGATCGAACCGCCAACAAGAGCTTTGGGAGCGGGTTGAGCGAGAGAGCGATCAGAGCAAACAGCTTGTGCATCTAGGCCAGTTGCTTCATTTCGCACAAGACTCCTTTGCACATAGTAACTATGAACCTGGTTTGGGACATGGACTGGCAACCATACTCGGAAACGATCCCGATGCTCTTCATAACAAGCAACGGGAGATGCGGATGGTCAGAACAACCACGGAGTTTCTCCTCCAGACATGTGACCAGCTTGGAAGGACGCATGAGATGGTGGCGAGTATCGAGAGACGAGCAGAGCCTCTTATGGATAGACTCATCCGCCCCAGTTCTTGGGGTTGGAGGTTTTCCAGTCGAGAGGCAGATTCGGCCATCGTGAGAGAAAACATTCAGACGTTGGGCCAAGCCGTAGAAGAGCATTCTATCCCGCCGTGCTGGGTAACCATAGTTGGGGGTTGGGACAACGAGTTGGCGAGGCACCAGGGTCTGATTCCAAGCCCCATCCGGATCGAGTACGACGGAAATGGGGAACCAGCGAATCTCGAAGCAGTCAGGGACTACATCGATGATGTGAGAAGCTCTGTGCAAAACTGCAATGAAGAAGGGTTGGAGCGTCTGTACCGGAGAACTGCAAGAGTCTATCAGCCAATTTTGTTAGACAAGACCACGGATTGGCGTGTCCCTCTTGGCATTCTGATTTGGATTATAGCCCTCGTAGCTTTCTAAGCAGATGTGAACACGGGGTATTCGGCTTGACGACGGTGAGGCCGTAAGCTAAGCTAGTTCTGCTGAGGCGGCGTAGCTCATCCGGTCTAGAGCGTCCGTCTCATAAGCGGAAGGTAGTGGGTTCGAGTCCCACCGCCGCCACCAGCAAGCTTCGCTTGACGTCCAGATTGGGGACGTAGCTCAGTTGGGAGAGCGCTGCGTTCGCAACGCAGAGGTCGCCGGTTCGAATCCGGTCGTCTCCACCAGCATCAATCCCCGCACCCTTCCATATAGCCACAAGAACAGATCTTATGGCACCCCACCACCAGATCAAACGGCCTACCACACTGAGGACATACATTGGGATCAGAATGAATCAGTCGTTCCCACTCTTCCCGGCTCAAACCGGAAGATATTCCCTTCCGGCGGCGTTTCTTCTGAGGCTTCGACCTCCGTGGTTCCATGACTCCCTTTGCATTATAAACACAGCGGAGCGCGATTTGCCCATATGCTGGGAGGACGACTAGAATGCCTGTGATTATGCAGCAAGAGGAATTCGTACAGCTTTTCCGTAAATACCTCAGAAGCCGAGGGTTTCACATCACGCACGTCCGAGAGCGGATCGCCCAAGAGGTCTTTCAGCTCTCAAGCCATTTCGATGTGTCGGATCTTTGGGCCAAGCTGCAGCCAGAGCGGATCGCTCCGGCGACCATCTACCGCACGCTGGAGCTTCTTAGAGAAGCGGGTTTGGTGAGAAGACTGCTTGTAAAAGAGCGTACTTGCTATGAGGAGAATCTAGGCCGTCCCCATCATGAGCATCTGGTTTGCAGTCAGTGTGGGCAGGTCGTCGAGTTCAGCGATAGAATACTCGAGGACCGCTTGGCAGAGATCGTCGAGGCCCACGGATTCCGGCATCAGGCCCATCAAGTGCTCATTTGTGGGCTGTGCCCCGCCTGTCAACAAAACTCAAACAGCGAGTCCTCCAGCCTAGGGGGACCGGAGGCTCGCTGCTAGGTGTACCTGTAAGGAGGTGGTTCTGGCCTCTCCTGCAGCTCTAAGGAGGTCTCTGAATGTCTAGCAAGCATCGCCATTCTACCTCGCCCCCGGTGGAAAGAGAATGGAAGTCCGGTGAAAATTCGGTGGAAACGCTTTTCATCTAAAACCGAAGGGTCAAGCCCAGGACCCAACCCCGCCGATTGTGGTAACCCAAGCTCAACCAGTGCTCCCCCACACGCAGAGCCGCTCCGCCAAAGACCGTAAGATACGTGGCCGTTTCGCGATAGCCGTTCGGCATGATTTCAACCAAAGGCCTCATGCCCAAGGCGCTCACAACAATAATAGAATCGCCAGGCGCAGCTACGTGAACGCGCTCTTGCACGGCCACACCACCACCTATATGGAGCTGGAATGTCTCCAAGAGCGGCAGCGAAAGCTTTAAATAGGCTTCTGTCTCCGGCCCCTGATTGTAGATGCGCTCGCGGGGGAACAGCTCTGGATGTCCTATGTCAAAATAGTTGGGGACTTCGTCCTCCGTGAAAGAAACCGACCCCCCTACGCCCAAGCTGGAAGAGAATCCCAGTTCCAGCCCTGCACTGAAGATGCTTTCTGCATTGAGCCCGGCGTTTAGCCCCAGTGTGAACGAAGGAACCTCTAGAACGTTCTCATCTGTCGATATCGGAGGAGGAAAGAGGGGAGGAGGTACGGGATCCAGCCGGATGCTCAACTCCTGGAGAGCACGGTTCTCTAGAGTGATAGTCTTCGACCAACGCTCGTAGCCCTCTTTCACCAGGGCAACCTGAACCTGGCCCGGTTCGATATCTAGACTTAGAGGGCTCTGGCCGCGCAGTTCCCCATTGACATAGACTTGAGCCCCAGTGGGTTCAGAGGCGATCCTCAGATACGCCACAGCCGGAGCAACCAGAAATTGGGTCCAGTCCGCAGCCCACTCGCCTGGTTCGACGGTGATCTCAATCAGTTTCTGTACTTGCGGTTTGAGGGCTTGGGGATCGCCACTCAACTGGGGAAACGGGTGCGCTTCCAGGTCGCCTTGGGCGCTCAATGCGAGAAGTGTGATGGGCTTCAGTAGGGCCAGAGCCTGAATGGACTCCACTCCCAACGGTTCGGTCACCACGAAACTGTAGCTATTCTTATCAGGTAGGGTGTATTTGCCCGCCTTCAAGAAGTTATTTCGGGAGAATCCGTTGGGGAAGAGGAGAATCACTTTGCCCGCCGGGTTGATGTCGTAGATGTACACATACGCATCTTTGCTCAGCTCTACATCCAGCTTGAGAGCCTCTTTCGGGCTATAGATCTGATGATCCGTCTTGATCTGGATAGAGAGATGGCTTTGGGAGGGTGCGGTGATGATCCCTTGCGGGACAACTTTTTCTTCCACGGAGCTTCCCAACGTGCCCAACCCCATCAAGCCGAACAGCAATAACGGAATGAGGCGCTTGCGCATCATCCTCACCTTCTTGATTTCAGCTACACGCTTCAGAGCTCAAGGGTTTCACCTGATCCATCATAGGAATCTAGAAAGGACAGTGCAAATCATCATCTCTTTTGACATCCACGATTTTGTCTATACAAAGCCCGATGCATGAGCAGGTGAAAGTGCTGTGCTATTGGTCCTGAACACGATCGGAATACCCGCCTTCCCCTTGACAAAGACCTCCCCAGCTCTTTCCCTCTGGGAAAAGCCTCTCACCGGAGGGATGATCATGTCTGAGCTGGAGAGGTTC
>JBBIPG010000042.1:0-19867 GCA_037442925.1 Candidatus Fraserbacteria bacterium
TGGCTCAATCGCTACCGGAGGTTGAAGGTGCGCTATGAGCGGCGTGCGGAGATCCATCAGGCGTTCCTCTCGGTAGGCTGTGCGCTCATCGTCTGGCACTATGTCCAACGGTTTTGTTAGAGGCTCTAAACCTGAGCTTGAGGCCAAGCATCACGGTGCCTATGTGGCGATCGAAGTCAACAGCGGTGCCTACTTTGTGGGCCAAACTACCGAAGAAGCCTTCCAGCAAGCTGAAAGAGCCTTCCCCAAGAAGGCCTTCTGCTTAATTCGCATTGGGTATAAGGCCGTACACAAGCTGAAGCACTCCTGACGGTTGACTACCCGCAAGGGCGGGTCAAACTGGAGCGGAGCGGTGGACCTCAAAGGTCAAGGTAAAAAGCCCGGAGTGGACCCTTGCGTGCTTTTCTGTCAACGGATGGGGAGCGGATGAACGGATTCGTCTTACCCTGGTGGATTCTTGAAGCTACAATGTCGTGATTGAAGGGATAGCTATGGATCTCGTTACATGATGCCTGGCTAGACATTGGCAGCAATCCATTCCGCCGTGATCCTCACAATCTCTTCAAAGGCTTCACGAAAGCTTGCACCAGGGTAACCGACAAGTTCGGGAATCATGATCTGGTTCCATCCGAAGGCAAGCAGTGAATGTTCCACTACATCGCGTAGGCGGGAACTCAACAAGTAGGAACTGTTGCTCAAGTCAATGATCTCATGCTCTAAAGTCAATACGTGTGAGACGAAGGCAAAGATCGAATGTAGATACCGCCATCTAGGACCGGGGGAGTTGATCCCCATAAGATTCCGCCACTTGTTGGCATCCAGGTAATACGATCCAAGAGGAGCTCCTTTCGTGTTGTAAGTACGAATGAGCTGAGCCTCAGCCAGCTCATCTGCGGCACGCCTTATGGCGCGCGGCGCGTAAGCAGTTGCATAAGCGAGAGCCTTGACTGTTGCTGATCTCTCCTCCAATCCAAGGAGCACACTCAGCAGATCCGCTTTGATACCGACTCCAAGTCCTAATCGCATGCGCAACATCAAGCTAGATGGCTCTAACAGCGGAGCAGTTGGTTCTGTTCCTTTCTTCGGACGAGCAGGTGAACTGGGTGCGGAAGCCGGGAGTGACTTCCAGCGAAAATCTTTACCTTCTCTTAGAGCAAGATACACAAACTCTTTGAGCTTCTGCTGGGCGAGTTCTGGATATGCTTTGGAAACGTTTTTCATCCGTTGCACGCTCAGGAGTCTTGAACGGTGTATGGCCCACCAAGAAAGGACATCCCAGAGTCGATGTTCTTTCTCACGGAGTATTAGGGAAAGCAATACCAGAGCTTCCGGATCTATAATTGCAGTAGCCTTGCGCTTTGAGGAGGCAAACGAACCAACGGCATCCCATTGCCTCCATGCAGCTTCAGTTGCTACCTCTTGAAGGTGTTGCATCACCCTAGTCAACATTGGTGTGGGACCGATCAAGATCTTGGCGAAGCCGATCCAAAACCTGATCCAGTATTTGCCCGAAACCCTCAGACATGTCTTGGGACCGGACCCAGCGTGCAGCATCTTCGACCTCTTGCTGAGACGGGTGAAGGGCGCGCAGGTCCTGATAATGAATCTCTGTGGGAGCGCTATCTACTGCCGCATACAGCTTAAAGAAGATCAGATCGTAACGCGACACGATTCCTACGTGAAGCCCTCTGTACCGCCTCCACTCCAATCGATCCTCTAGACTAGGGGGTAGCCCAGAACGCCATTGCGATCCTGCGACAGCGTTCATCCAGTCTTCGGGGAGCCCGAAATCTCTTGCGACTCTTTTGATGGCTTGGGTAAGAGATTCTGGCAAAGGATTGGGAGGGCGCAGTGTCACTTTGGGTTCGGTTACAGGTTGTGAACCTATCGCAAGGATATCCACATCTTTCGTGGTTCGATGTACGATCCCCAGCAGGTTGAGAGCGGTGCCCCCCAAGACCACAATGCCCACTTCCTCACGCTGGGATTCCAAGATTTCGCCCACAGCATTCAGGGCTTTTTCAATATCTAATGGTTCTTCGCTCATCGTTCATCGCCTTGGATATAGTGACTATTATAGTCCATATGGAAGACTATTATAGTCCTACTTGGGAGCTAAGTCAAGATCTACTCACGGCACGGATCGGGTAACAGATTAGCGGATGAGGGTATGGCTATTGGGTTGGCTGCGCTCATTGGGGCTTGGCGTAAATTGCGGACTCATCCACGTCGGTGAAGAGCTTCCTTCTCTCTTTGCTTATCTGTCAACGGATCGGGGAACGGATTAGCGGATAGAAGACATCGCCTGCGATCTGCTAATCTGTTACGCGATTGTGCATTTGAGTCAAGGCAAGGGCAGAAATTCCCAACGGTACATGTTCTGTTTCCTTTACCCTACCTCATCGACTTGCAAGATTGTAAGAGCAGATGGTAAACTGACTATGCTTTCACCTAGAGGAGATGAAAGGCGCCTATGTCTGTCAAGAGCATTACGTTCAGAGTGGGGATCGTCATAGAACCAGATGACGATCAATACCACGCTTATTGCCCCGCATTAGAGGGACTTCATGTAAGCGGCACTACAGAAGCAGAAGCTTTACAACATGCAAGAGATGCTGTTATGGCCTACCTGCGCTCTTTAATTAAGCATGGCGACCCCATTCCTTTAGGGATCATATCAGAAGTTGAGACATATGAAGGCTCGAAGCCGCATCCTTCGCGACATATACATCAGCATATTGAGGAGCTGGCTCTTGCGACTACATGAGCTATCCTCGGCATGTCTGGAATCAGCTTAAAAACCTCACTGCAAAAGACTTAGCCAATGCCTTAGAGAAAGACGGATGGATACGTGATGAAAAGCAGGGTGCCGTGCAAGTCTATCGCCACCCTGACGGTAAGCGAGTCACAATCCATTTTCACCCAGGCAAGACCTATGGGGCTCGTTTGCTCAAGCAACTTCTCAAGGACATCGGCTGGTCCATTGCTGACATGCAA
The DNA here is from genome assembly GCA_037442925.1 of Candidatus Fraserbacteria bacterium. Lineage (GTDB taxonomy): Bacteria > Bipolaricaulota > Bipolaricaulia > RBG-16-55-9 > RBG-16-55-9 > RBG-16-55-9. The sequence goes on from JBBIPG010000042.1 coordinate 2,998, forward strand.
CGGTTGAAGCTCGTTAGACGCTAAGAAAGAATAGGCATGAACAGTGTGACCTTACTACTGATTCTTGTGTTCTCGGCGGGTATGGCTATTGGGTTGGCTGCGCTCATTTGGGCTTGGCTCAAACTGCGAACTCATCCCCGTCGGTGAAGGTCTTGCTTCTCTTTTTTGCTTGTCTGTCAACGGATGGAGCAGCGGATTAGCGGATGAGGCGCTGGTAATTTATAATCGGAGCGATGGTTATGGACATCAAGAAACAGCTTGAAGCGTTTGATAGCAACTTCGTCTGGCTGGATGAGAATTATGACGAGCTGACACACAGATACGCGGAACAATATGTAGCTGTTCTGCACCAGAAAGTAGTCGCGCATGACGCTGACTTAGATCGTTTGATGGAAAAGCTGAGGGCTAAATACCCTGACGAGGTCAACGCTATTGCAGTGGAATATGTGACGAAACAGAAGTTCCAGATGGTGTTATGAGGATCGAAGGCCGCTGGAGCACAGCCGGCACTCCCTATGTGATTGCCTTTCTTGTCTGCCCAAAGCTCAACCTCCAAGAAAGTATAGCCTTCCTCGTTGACACCGGTGCATCCGCCACCGTGATCATGGACAACGATGCTCACAGACTGAAGATCGATTATGCCGCGCTCAAGAGGCGTAAGGAGAAGACCACGGGAGTCGGGGGCTCCGTGGATACCTACATTCTGCCAGACGTAAGACTTTACTTCCGCACTGCTGATGGCAAGCTACACGAAGAGCGGATGGGCGACATTTCGGTGCTCAAGCATGCGATCAAGAACGAGGAAGAGGCAGCCCGAATCAGGAAGCTGCCCAGCCTATTAGGACGAGATTTCCTAAACCGCTACAAAGCTATGCTGGACAGGGCCAGTGACCGATTGACCATCACAGATGAATCTACTTGACCTTGCCCCGTAAGCATGTAGCCAGTTCTGGCTATAGCCAAAGTTGGCTAGACCGTTTTTGCATCTTCATGCCCTATTCATCCTGCTTTGGGAGGACTGGAATAGGGACCGGTCCTCTCTCTTTTTTGCTTGTCTGTCAACGGATGGGGAGCGGATGAACGGAGACTAAGCCTTTGGTTCAATCGCCCGAGGACGCCTGACCTTGCGATCCAAAGCATTTTTCACTACGCTAATCGAGATTTGCACCAACCAAGGGGGATGCACATGCACGTTTTGTTGACGCAAACCGTTGAGAAACTCGGCGAAGCTGGGGATGTCGTGAAGGTCGCTCCCGGCTACGCCCGCAATTATCTTTTACCCAAGGGACTGGCCGTAGAGCCTACGCCTCATAACATCGAGCGATTCAAGGTAACCCGTGAAAAGCGCGCGACGGAAATGAAGGAGCGTGAAGAGTACGCCCGCACCCTCAAGCAAAGGCTCGATGGCACCGTGCTTACGTTCTATCGCAAGGCCCATGACCAGAAACTCTATAGCTCCGTACGCCCGGAGGAGATCGCTGCTCAGCTCTCTGAACAATTCCAGGCCGAGATTGAGAAGGGACGCGTGCGGATGGATGCACCCATCGAGGCGCTGGGCCGCCATGCTGTGAAGATCGAGCTCTACAAAGACATCGCCGCCGAGATCCGCGTGGAGGTCCTCGAAGAATCGAAATCCTCACAAACGGAATGAACGTCCGTCTGGTGCTGATCATACTCAGCTTGACCCTAGGGGGAATCAATCTCTCAATTCCCGTAGATGCGTTCGTTCCTTCGGGGTTTCTGTCTCTTAAAGAGTCTCAATCCCCCTTGGGTTGGGGAGGCGTCTATCATCGTGTCGATGGCGTCACACGCAGCGGTTGGGTGACTGTCCAGTACATCACGCTCGATCCGAGTCGCTGGCGCCCCGCGATTGCTCATTCCTCTACAGGAATCGGGACGGTCAGCTCTGTGGCCGCTATGGTTCGCGAGACAAATGCCGTAGCAGGGATCAACGCGAACTTCTTCGATCCTCCCACGGGGCTGCCTATTGGGTTCCTTCTCAAAGACGGACAAGTGCTCAACACTCCCTACTTGAATCGCGCGACGTTGGCCATCAGTTTCTTCGGTGAGCTTCACTTCGTAAACCCCCACATTTCGCTCACCCTTCGAACGCCTCACGGCACAATCACCGTGGACGGGATCAATCGCCCTCTGTCTCGCGACGCGCTCATCGTCTACACGCCTGAGTACGCTGGCCCCAGGGGCCTTTGGAACAATGCGCGTGTCGTCGCCATCCAAGGAGACCAGGTCAAGTGGATCGGCTCGGAGCGCAGCGTCCGCTTCACAGAGCGAGGCATGTACTGGCTCGCTGCTACAGGAAGTGCGAAGAATCGCCTGGCGAATCTCCTGCCCGCAGAGCGCGTCAAGCTCGACTATGCCATGAGCCCTGAACTCTATCTACTTCGAGATGCCTTCCAAGCAGGGCCGATGCTTCTTCGTGAGGGACAGATTGCTCTTGTTTACGAAGGTTTTCAAGCGGATATGCTCCAGAAACCGGCAGCCCGCAGTGCTTTAGCGCGCACCCGCGATGGAACGCTGATTTTGCTCATCGTAACCCGAGGCAATGGATCCGTGGGGATGAACTTATACGAACTTGCGCAATTTCTGCGCACGCTGGGTGCCGTTGATGCAATGGCTCTAGACGGTGGAGGCTCCAGTTCTTTGGTCTTTCAGGACGGAACCCGCCTGCGAACCCTCGGAAGCAGCCGAGAGATTCCCGTCAGCTTGGTCTTCTTGCGCCGGTAGAGTTCAGCTGAGCGACGTATTATGTTACAGCTGCGAGATCTTCTTCAGAGTGTGCTTCTCATCGGTTCACTCACGGCACTGAGTCGTGTGTTAGGCTTAGTGCGCGATACGATCATTGCACACCACTTCGGAGCCAGTGCCGACTACGACGCTTTCCTCATCGCGTTCTTGATTCCGCATCTCTTGAGAATGCTTCTCGCGGAAGGGGCTCTTAGCACGGCCCTCATCCCTCTGCTGTCCGAGTATCTGGTAAAGGGACGGGAACTCGCCACTCGCTTTACCAACAATGTGCTCACGCAGGCATTGATCGTCTTGCCGATCATCGTGGTACTGGGCGTGGGACTTTCCCCCTATTATGTGCCATTTCTCGCAGATGGGTTCAACACCGCCAAGCAGGCGCTCACCGTTCAGCTTGTGACATTCACGTTCCCCTTCATCATGCTGGTTGGCATCTCCGCCATCTTCATGGGAGTGCTCAATAGTCATGAGAAATTCTTCGCTCCGGCTTTCGCTCCCGTCTTGTTCAACGTGGGAATGATCATCGGAGCTGTGTGGATCGCTCCGCACGTACATCCTCCGATATTTGGCTTAGCGTTAGGGGTGCTCCTAGGCGGGCTAGGACAGCTTCTCTTTCAGCTTCCCTTCTTGCGCGGGCAGCTACAGTATCGCTTCATCTGGGATCCCAAAGACGAGAGCGTTCGGAGATTGCTCACTCTGATGATGCCAACGGTCATTGGGTTGGCCGTCGTGGAATTGAACGTGATGGTCGACAGCAAACTGGCCTCGCGCTTGGGGGATGGCTCCATTGCCGCCTTGCAGTACGCCGTACGACTATTCCAATTGCCCTTGGGAGTCTTTGCCGTCGCGTTGGCCACGGCGCTCTTGCCACGCTTGAGCCGACAAGCCGACCCGGCGAACCGCCAAGAGTTCATCGCTTCCCTGCAACAGGGGCTACGACTGGCAGCCTTCATTCTACTTCCAGCGACGGCCGGACTCCTCGTGCTGGGTGGGCCGATCATTCAATTGCTCTTCGAGCATGGACGCTTTAGCCCAGAAGATACGGCGCGCACTCTGTATGCTTTGCGCTTCTTGGCTCTGGGGCTTGTTGGCTATGGGATGACGTACCTTCTCACACGCGCCTTCTATGCTCTGCAAGATACGCGTACTCCCGTGGCGATCAGCGCCGTTACGGTAGGACTCAACATCGCCCTGGATCTGCTCTTGATTGGTCCGATGGGAATCGGGGGATTGGCACTGGCCACTTCCCTCGCTGGACTCATCCAGATGGTGCTGCTCACGCTCCTGCTGCAGGGCCGATTAGGGGCTCCCATCGTTCGCTCAGTTACTCCACATGTGGTCAAGATGGCTCTTGCTGCTCTGCTCATGAGCATGTGCGTTTACGTACTCGATCTGGTATTGGCCTCTGTGAACGTGAACGAGTTCGTCCGGGTCGGCCTGGGCGTGACCGTGGGATTATTCAGCTATGGATTGCTGTCATTGTGGGGACATCTGCTGCCAGAAATGAGACTCGTAAGGCCACGTTCTGAGACGCCTCCGTTTGGACGAAAGTCGCTCGCTCTGGCACGATTCAAGCAGCACTTCATTGGCCGGGCAGAATGATCTTAGGCGTCTCAATGGCCGTGGGCTGTTCGGCCATCAAGCCTTCAGGAACTCCAATAAACTTCTCCACGTGACCTAAGAGTCCGTGCAGCGCCTGCCGAGGTTCCGCGCCATCTTTCAACGAGTTGATAGACCCGATGAGCGCATCGACCGCTCGCTGAGCTTGCTCGAACTCTAGAGCACGCTTTTTCTCCCGATACCCTCGTACGGCCTCAGAAAGATGCTTGCCGAGAGAAGTCCCTGGAGTTTCAATCACTTCCACAGGACTGAGCTTTCGCTTCACGAATTCCAGCGCTTCGTATAGATCTTCATCGGTTCCGCGGGTCTGCTGAAGAAAGTATTGATAGATAGAGATCTCTAAGAACACAACGAAGTCGAGCAGATCTTGTGTGCGTGCGCGATAGAAGGGCTCTGTGGCAGCACTCCACACCCGATGAAATTCCGGCCCCAGGCGCGATCGCTGATACTCCTCGTGGGATTGGAAATACCTACAGTGAGCAGGGCAGTCGATACGGACTCCTCGGTGTTGCCCGCAGCACGAAGCCGAGATGAGTCCCCCAAGCGCCGGACACTCCCGCCGACCTTTATCTTTATGGCAATAGACGCAACTCGCCATCAGGGCGCTCAGACAAAGCCCAGCTCCATACGGGCATCTTCGCTCATCATGTCCGGAGTCCAGGGTGGGTCAAAGACAAACTCCACTTCTACATTCAAGTCCTCTCCGTACTTCTCGCGAAGCACGCGGGCCACTTCCGCCTCAATGACATCATATAACGGGCACCCCATCGTGGTGAGCGTCATCTCTGGAGATACGTCTTTCTCGTCGCGGATCTCGACATCGTAGAGCAGGCCCAGATCAACTACATTTATTCCCAACTCTGGGTCATGCACGTTCTGGCGGATGCACTCGCGAATCTCATCAGCATTCAGGCTCATGTGCACATGCACTTCCTTTCTTCTACGACATAAAGATCATATCGTCTGTCGCTGCTTCTGCAACAAGTACTGAGCGATCCTGCGGAACTCCTGGGCCGCTACCGAATCCGGCGCGCTCGTGACAATGGGGATGCCTCGATCTCCGCCCTCACGGATCGCCGGATCGATCGGGATCTTCCCCAGTAGTGGGACCCCGCGGCGCTGGGCCTCGCGCTCGCCCCCGCCGGAGCCGAAGATCTCCGTAGGCTTCCCACAGTGGGGACACAGAAAATAGCTCATATTCTCGACGATCCCCCAGAGAGGCACTTCCAGTCTCTTAAATGTCGTGATGCCGCGGCGAACGTCAGCCAGTGAGACTTCTTGGGGAGTCGTGACGGCAATGGAGCCCGAAAGCTCTAGATCCTGAGCCAATCCCAACTGCGCATCGCCCGTCCCTGGAGGCAAATCTATAAGAATATAATCTAAGTCACCCCATTCCACACCACTCAAAAGTTCGTTGATGGCTTTTGAGATCATCGGGCCACGCCAGATGAGGGCTTCTTCGGCTTCGACCAAGAGCCCCAGCGAGATCGTCTTAAGGCCGTACTTCTCGATGGGCTGGATCTTGCCGCGCGCCACCATGGGACGCTCATCAATCCCTAAAAGATTCGGGATGTTCGGGCCATGCACATCGCCATCAAAGAGTCCAACGCGTGCCCCGGCTTGGGCGAGAGCTACGGCGAGATTGACGCTCACCGTGCTCTTGCCCACGCCTCCCTTGCCGCTGAAGATGGCGACTGTCTCTTTGACGCTGGGCAACTCGATGCGCCGCGCCGTGCGCGCCTCCGGCCGGATCGTTCGTTGAGGCCCGGCCGAATGCCTTGAGCCTACATCTTGTGTAAACGTGATCTCCACGCCGGACACACTCTCAATCCGGCTCACTTGTTCGTTCACCCATTGGCGCAACTGAGACTTCGAAGCATAAGCGGGCTTGAAATGGAGTAGGATGCGTGCCCTCCCATCCACGATCTCGATTCGCTCCAGCATGCCCGCGTCGATGAGGTTCTTGCCCAGTTTCGGAAGGATGATGTTCTCCAACGCCTTTTGGATACGCCCTTCTAAAGAACTCATCGCACGAGACCGCTCTCTTCGGGATTCGGATGTCTATTCACATGGGAAGTGCGAATGCTCTCGAGTAGATCGGCCAGGGTCATAGCTCCCAAAGCTTGTTCAAAGCGTTCATTGATCAACGCCCAGAAGCCGCTGGTGGGGCAGCCATCCTCGATCATGCACCTGAGCGCAGGATCCAGACAGGTCACGAGAGCCACCGGACCCTCCAACGCTTCGATCACCTCTCGGACCGAGATCCGATCGGGGGCGCGTTCCAGAGAATATCCACCGCTTCGGCCGTGGGTGGCCGCGATCAGCCCCGCATTCTTCAACTCTTGCATGATCTTTTCCAAGAAAGGATCCGGGATGCCTTGAGCAGCAACAATCTCGGTGATCGAAATCGGTGATCGGCCGTAGCTCTTGGCCAGTTCACACATGGCTCTAAGACCGTAATCGCTCTTGCGGGTGATCCTCATGTCTGGTCTCTCTCCCGAAAACTCTGTGGGCAATTGTAGAGAAGGAGCATGGGATTGTCAAAGAGGGCTACGTTCTAGCGAGGACTCTGTTGAGCCTGGAGCTCAGCAATCAGCTTTTGCAGGATCTGCCACAGGGCAGGGTCCGAGATGTTGCGGCGGGCGTTGCCCAGTCCGATCTCGCGCGCCTTCTTGATCAGTTCGGCTGCCTCTGCCGTTCGACCCTCATACTGGAGCGAAAGGCCTTTCATCATCAGCTGGACGTACTCGCTTCCGGGGCCATGGCAGGCCTCGCAGGTGAGGTCCATCGTGCGCATGGTTTCCAGTAGAGGCTCGATCTTCCCAAGGTCAGGGAGACTACCCGTCTGACGAGCCGTGTCGAGTAATTTCAGCAGCTCCTCCCGTTCTTTGGGATCACTGACCGTCTGGGTGATCAGCACGTCGGACAAGAAGGGATGATTGATCAGATAGAGCTCGGGGTGCGTGCTCGTCTTAAATGCATCTTGGAACCACTGCTCGACGTGCGCTTTGTTGGTGGGCGGAATGTACGGCGAGCCACCCGGATACGGGTTCGAGTGACACGCGATGCACGTGTTTGATCCGATGAACTCTAGCGGCGCTCCGATGGGAGAGGCGTCCGTCATCCCCGCGACGGCCTCTGCCTGCGGATTCACGAATTGAAACGACTCACGTTCTACTACATTGGCCACCAGAAATGTGTCTTTATAAAGCCGCCACCAGGCCTCCACCTGCTGGATGGACTTCTCGCGTTCCTCCAGGGGCGCGTTGAAGACGAACCCAAAGTCGTTGCCGGTCATCCAGCGAATCATTTCAATGGACCGTTGTCGCACCATCTGCTGAGGAGAACGAAGTCCCTCTAAGCTCTCAAGAAAGATCTCGGCATAGCGGCTGCGCATGCCCTCATGGGCACGACGGCTCGTAAGAGCCAGAGGATCGCCGCCGTGGCAGGCAGTGCAGCCGACTTGGTCGAACGGGAGATCCTTCAGCACAAGGACATTGGCGTGGATCTCGTTGAGGTCTTTTAGGGGATTCTCGGCAAAGCGGGCTCCGCCCTGATTGATATGGCAGGCCAGGCACGCATCGGCGCTTCGTCCAGGGTCGGTCACGACTTTACTGGTGTTCAGGCCGAGCTGGAACTCAATGCTCAGGCGATCCCCCAGGCTGAGCGAGCCCTTTTCGTTCTCATGGACGGCGGCAAGGTAGGTGCGCTGCCAGTATCGCCATTCTTGATTATAGTCATCGATGGCTATGGCGATAACAGCCAACAGGAGCAAGACGCTTGCGACGGCGAAATATTTACGGATCATGGAGATTGTGACGACTCCTAAGATAGCAAGAACGGCCTTGATTTACAAGCCGTAAGATTCAGGAGTCAGCAAGGGAGACTGGCGAATCCGATTGAAGCCTTTCCAGCCAACCCATCCCAGAAGCAGTAAGACTATAGGGGATGCCCACCAGATTGCAGGCCACCAAATCGGGGCATGGGATTTGGTGAAGACTAGGCCTTCCCAAGGGAAAGATGAGGAACCGCTGCCTGCAGCACCACTAGATCTTTGGGTTTGACCAACCACTGTGAAGTGTTGTTGTTTGCTTAAGTCACCGTGAGCATAGACGAACATGTGATAGCCAAATGTGCTTGGGATCAATAAAAGTATTACGACGAGGAGGGGCATAACAAGTTGGAGTCCTCTCTTCAGTTTCGAGCCCCATGAAGCCTTACTCACCCCCCAGACGATGGTCAGAACTCCTCCGAGGATGATGGCCAACAGCAAGTCCGTCTGCCATTCGCGGGCAAGACTCTCTTGAGTCGCTTTCATGCGATCCACTAGAGAAGTGTATTCGGCAGGGATTGTGACCAAAATGTACTCCGACTGCAAAAAAGAGATCTGCTCCGTATTGTTGTGAATAAACGTGGTCATCTGGTCCACCATGCCGGAGTACACATGACTCACCAAGCCATAGGGAATTGATATGAAGTACAGCAGTAAGGAGAAGAGCAGCGCGGACTTGAAGCTGATTCGTCGCTCTGCCTTGCCTAGTCGCAAAACGATCCCATTGAAGAGGAGTTGGATAAGGAGCGCGATAATAGACAAACCAATAATGGCGATTGTGGCAAACCCGATGGTTGCTAAGGCGTACCAGACATACCAACTGTTCATACAGTCACCTCGCCCTTATCTGGCGAATCATGCCCTTCGGTCAGACTCTATCTCGATTATACGTGCCTGTCACCTCCAGTCCTAATCGCAAATCAGTTGGAAGGTGTCGAAGGCTTGACTATGATTGTGTAAAGTGGCGTAATCAGCGCTAAGGACAGCGGGCCTTCCAAGGGATTCGCTTCACTCCGAAGATTGTAGGGGTTTATGATTCCGAAGGGCACGAGGAGATGGCTGCCAGGTTCCTGCGGTGCGATGAGAGACGCTGGTATATCCGCTTCTTGATCGCAGGAGAGCCTCAAGTGCGCTAGCGGCTGCTGGTTGCCCACTTCGATAGGAAGCTGCAACCCGTCTAGGATTGACATGGCAATATAATCCCTATCCCCACCTCCTGGAATGCAGGGAGCTCGCACCACTAGGTAATAGTCTAGACGCTGACCGGGTAGGAGTTCTACCTGCCAGTTATCTATTTGCTGGTCGAGCGGATTGGGCACAAGGCTTAGAAAGATCCCATCCCTCAGGTTGCTGTCTGACGGGAGCATTGTCCCCCTTCGAAACACGGAATCAGGCGGCCTGAGCGGCGACACCTTAGGCGGTTCTCCATTCCCTACTTGAATACTCATTTCCACGTATAGAGTCACGGTCCGGGGGATGGGGGGCGTCTCATGGACGCCGATAAGCACAAGAGATATGTTATTGAGCCCAGAAGGGAGAGGAGGGATCTCATCTGGAAGACGTGAGCTTGGCAAAGCACCATCATCTCGGGGTACTGATAGCCGATGTACGATGTCCTCCTTCCCCTCCAAGACAAAAGGCCGCTGGAGGCCGTAGTTGAGCATGAGAAGCGTGAGGGTTGTCTGACTTGTGCCATTGATCACCCCTAGAAAAAATGATAGGGATTGATTCGGCTTTGCTCGTACGAAATCGCGTGACGGTATTTGGAGCCTATCCAACTCCTGAGCCGCCTGCTGATTACCAAAGGAATTGGCAGCGCAAGAGAGTTCGATCAGCTTTTTAGTCAGTTGTACATCCTCACCGAAGGCAATGAAACATAAGTAGCTATTAATCTTCTGCGGTTGAGCCCGAGGGCTTAGACTCACGCAGGTCAAAGTTGTGAACAGAGCAAGGAGCGTGAACCGTCGGATCAGACTGCCATTCATAGCTAGCAATTGAAGGTGATGAGGAAATCTCCAAAGGATGAGGTGGAACCGGAGCCTTTGATCGGATCAGAGAAGCTGTGGAAGCCGGTGCCTGTAGCATCGAGCATTGTACAACCCGTGATAGGGATCGTCTTGGTGGTTGAAAGCGATGTATAGCATGTCGTGGAGCTGGAATTATAGCCAGTTCGCCGACAAGAACCTGGTGTAGCTCCACTAAGAGTGAGGTTGCCTTCTACGAGAATGCGCGTGACTCTGCTGCTTGTCACTGAGGTATGTGTGCCATTGACGTCTATATTGGCGATTATAGCAGGAGGGATGAGTCGGATAGAGTGGCTAATTGACCCACTGACAAATGTGTAACCATCTATGTCAGTTCCTCCTCCTATCCCAGGATCAAGCTCGGCTGTGGAGGAGGAGGTAGTACCATCTCCAAGGTAGATCTCACCTGCCGCATCGCCGTCCACACCAGGATCAAGGAAGACAAGTTGAGCCGCAAGCCCAGAGGAGTTGGGTTGTCTTGGATGAGTAAACACGAAGAAGACCACTATGCCTTGAGTGTCATCCCTTAGGAGTAGAGTTAGTCCTGGAACTAGGACACGACTCCGCTTCTTGTACTCCTCCTCCAGCCACCGAAAAGCCCCTTTCGCGAGCATCTCTTGGAGCAAGTCCTTTCGCTCTTGAGAGACGTTGACGGCTCGCATGATCGCTCCCGGCTGATATGCCGCCAACATGATGCGACTCCGATCCCGAAACTGCCAGTAGGAGAGCAAGCGATCTCCAAAAGGCAAGAGCACTACCGTGCCTGGATGAGACCCTCGCTCGAAAGAGAAAGCTTGCGCTCTGTCTAGCTCCAACTGTTTCCCCTCAGACTCCAAGAGCGATCTGACTCCCTGCACCCTCCAATCTCCGAACGCTTGCTCGAGAGCAGCCTGTCGCTCTGATCCCAATAGCTCTTCGTCAAACTGGAAGCCTTGAGTGGAGATACCCGGATCGGAGTCACCATTCCTTGTGGTTGCCGCAGGAATATCCAATCCCTGCGTGCATCCGAAGAGCCCTAGCGACAGAGTGACAAGAAGAAGCCCCAATCCGACTTGCTCACCTCGAAATGTTGGAAACATGGTTGCTAACCCTCCCTGTTGAGAAGCTTCCCGGAAGGGGCAAATTGGAAACGAGTAAGGAGAGTGAAACAGGAAGCTATTGCACGCCTTCATCTTCGGCAGCCTGGCGATCTCGGTGAGATCCATGGCTTTGCGCCCCCTCCTCGCGAAGGGTTTGCCCTTTCGGGTGTAAACTCATAGTAACACATTCTTCCCTCATATGTCAAGGGGGGTAAAGGTTGCATCAGCAGAGGCTAAGTGAACAGGCTCTGAGCATATTCCCTGGCCCAATGATCAGCTTCCAGTATGGATTTCAGATCCGGATGCTCAACGGGTCTATGAATAGTCAAAGTCTTTTCCAGAATCACAGCAATTTGCGTAAACGGGATTTCTCCATTCAAGAATCGCTCGACGGCTACCTCGTCCGCTGCATTCGCTGCCGCAGGGAACGTGCCTCCGTTGCGACCCGCCTCGACGACAAGCCGAAATGCCGGATACCGCCTTTCATCCGACAAAGAAAACTCCAAGTGCAGCGAACGCCAGTCAAGTCTCTCATAGCAGTTCTGCGGCCGTTCTGGGTAGTTCAGGACATACTGAATGGGACCACGCATATCTGGTGCACTCCAGTGAGCTAAGACGCTTCCATCGCACAGCTCGACCAGCCCATGCACAATGCTCTGCGGGTGAATCACAACATCAATCTGTTCAAACGCAAGACCAAAGAGCCAGTGGGCCTCGATCACCTCGAAGGCTTTATTGACAAGAGTGGCTGAATCAACTGTAATTCTCTTGCCCATCTGCCACGTCGGATGCTTGAGCACATCTTGAGGAGTCGCACGGGCAAGTTTTTCTAGCGGCCAATCCCGCAAGGCCCCTCCCGATGCTGTAAGTACGACCCGCGAGATCTCTTGGGGCGTTCGATTCTCCAGAAGCTGAAAGAGTGCGTTATGCTCGCTGTCTATGGGAATGAGCTTGGCACCACTTTGCTGAAGTGCTTTCTGGACGAGAGGGCCTCCCATCACAAGCGATTCTTTGTTCGCCAGTGCCACGTCAATCCCCGCTTCCAAGGCTGCCAGAGTCGGAATCAGCCCTACGGCCCCGACGAGCCCATTGACCACTAGATTAGCTCCTGACTCTGTAACGAGAGTTCTCAGGCCGTCCTCGCCGTGGGCGAACTCGATCTCTTTGCACGCAGAACCAAGTTGCTGCCGGAGAGCTTTAAGACCTAGCTCATTCTTAACTGATACCCACTTTGGTCGGAACTCACGAATCTGCTCACTCAGTAGGGAGATATCCTCGCCCGCGGCCAGGGCGATCACGTCAAAGCGGAGCTCGTCCTTATTGAAGAGACGAATCACGTCGAGCGTTTGCGTCCCGATGGAGCCGGTAGCACCGAGCACGCAGACCCGTCTTGTTGTCATGGGGTCATCCGGCGTGGTTCAAAGAGAGGTGGGATTGGGAGCAGCTTGTGGTGCACTCTCCTTGATCAGCTGATCCAACTTCTCGCCTTCCAGAACTTCCACTTCCAAGAGCTTGTTCGCCAGTTTATGAAGGGCATCTTTGTGCTGACGCAGCAGGCTCTTCGCCCGCTCATAGCACTCCTCAATGATCGCCTTGATCTCCTCATCGACCAGTGACGACATCTTCTCGCTGTGCTCGCGATTTAAGATCAAGTCCTGCCCGAGGAAGACGTTGCCGTCCTCGCGTCCCAGGCTGATGGGACCAACGCGATCGCTCATGCCGTAGCTCACGACCATGCGCTTGGCGATCTCGGTGGCTTGCTTGAGGTCGTTGTAGGCTCCTGTGGTGATCTCGCCGAAGCTGATCTCTTCCGCGGCCCGGCCGCCCAGCGTGCTCGTCAGCCGATCCAGCAACTCCTCCTTGGAGTAGAGATATTTGTCTTGAAGAGGAAACTGGAGTGTATATCCCAGTGCTTCCCCCCGAGGCACAATCGAAATGCGATGGACAGGATCTGCCTTCGGCAGCAACTTGCCCACTAACGCATGGCCCGCTTCATGATAGGCGATCTTGACTTTCTCTTCCTCGCTGATCAGTCGACCCTTGCGCTCGATGCCGGCGATGACCCGGTCGATCGCGTCCTCAAAATCCTTCATGTCGATCGAGTTCTTGCCGCGTCGGGCGGCCAAAAGCGCCCCTTCATTGCACAAGTTCTCTAGATCCGCACCTACAAAGCCGGGCGTGCGGCGAGCCAGAATCGCCAGGTCCACATCGGGTGTCAGTTTCTTGTTCTGAACGTGCACCTTGAGTATGGCCTCTCTCCCTTTGATATCCGGCGGGGGGACCGTGATCTTTCGGTCGAAGCGCCCCGCTCTGAGCAGCGCGGGATCAAGGATGTCCGGGCGGTTGGTCGCGGCCAGAATGATCACGTGCTCGTTCTTCTCAAAGCCATCCATCTCCGAGAGGAGCTGATTGAGCGTCTGCTCGCGTTCGTCGTGACCGCCTCCGATGCCAGCGCCTCGCTTGCGCCCCACGGCATCGATCTCATCGATGAAGACAATCGCACCCTTCCTGCCTTTGGTCTCGTCCTTGGCGCGCCGGAAGAGGTCGCGCACACGGGCGGCGCCCACGCCGACGAACATCTCGACGAAGTCGCTGCCCGAAATGGAGAAGAACGGCACATCGGCCTCGCCCGCAATCGCCCGTGCCAAGAGCGTCTTGCCTGTCCCGGGCGCACCCACGAGCAAGACGCCGCGCGGGATCTGAGCCCCCAGCCGCACGAATTTCTGCGGATCTTTCAGATATTCGACGATCTCTTGCACTTCTTCCTTCACTTCATCAATGCCCGCTACATCGGCAAACGTGACCTTTGAATACTCTTTATTGAAGACACGCGCTTGGCTACGGCCAAACGAGAAGGCACTGGTCCCTTCTCCCTGCATCCTCCGGATCATGAGATACCAGAGCATCCCGAAGAAGAGCAGGGGCAATAGATAAATCAGAATCGTCCAGAACATGGAAAAGTCCTGCTCCGGCTCCACCCTCACTGTGACGTCTGGCTGCTGCTTCAGTTGTTCGATCAACTGGGGATCATTGGGCCAGATGTTGGTGGAATACTTCTTACCCGGTTGGCCCTCCACGATCCAGGTGATCTGAGATCCTCGCAGGATGACCTCTTTGACACGATCCGCTTGAACGTCTTGGAGGAAATCGCTGTAGGTCTTGTTTTCTCCTGGAGCTGGAGTACGAAGCGACTGAAAGAGCACAACGACAAAGACGCCTGCAATGATCAAAAGCACAATGGTTCGGAAATTGCGACTCCGGCGACGTTGCTCTTCTTCGGGATTGAACTTGCCATTCACTGCGAACGATCCTCTTCCTTTCGTCCACCCTCATTGTATCCGAAATCATCTCTCTGATCCAGGCAAGCGGCGCAACGCCGAGAAGACTCTCTCGACGATCTCCAGACCCGCTCGCCGCTGCGCCTCTTGCGTCTGAGCCCCGATGTGAGGTGTGAGAACGACGCGCGGATGCTCGATCAATCGTGCATCGCGGAAGACATCGGCGGCGTAGCCTGAGAGCCTCCCTCTCTCCAGCGCAGCTAGAACGGCCGCCTCATCGACGACCTCCGCCCGTGCTGTATTCACAACCACAGCGGACGGTTTCACATGATTGAGCACCTCAGCATCCAACAAGTGTCGTGTTTGATGGTTGAGCGGCACGTGCAGTGAGACCACGTCGCTCTCTCGAAGAAGGGTCATCAAGTCGACTCTCGGGATCGCAAGATTCTTGGGCCCAGCATCGGGGTCGGGTTCGTGGGCGATGAGTCCCATTCCAAATGCCGAGGCCAAATGCGCCACCCGACTCCCGATCCGGCCCAAGCCGACGATTCCCAGCGTCTTCCCATGAAGCTCCCAGCCGTAGCGCTGGAGCTTCTCGCGTGAGTGGAAGCCCTCTCGCAGATGGCGTGCCAGAGCAAGCATGAGGCCCATGGTGAGCTCGGCCACCGCGTTGGCATTGGCGCCGGGTGCGTTCAACACGACTACGCCCGCTCTCTCAGCGACTTCCAGGTCGATATTATCCAGACCTGTGCCTGCGCGACCGATGACGCGCAGCCTCTTGCCCCGCTGAATGACCTCTGCTTCCACTCGTGTGCGCCCGCGCACGATGAGCGCATCGAACTTCTCAATGACCGTGAGCAACTCTTCCGGCGAGATCTTGGGCTCGGCCGTCACTTCCACTGCCGGTTGCGCCCTCAACCAGGCAATGGCCTCTGGATGCAGTGGGTCACTAATGAGTATTCTATGAGTTGTCATTCTGCGTCTCCCTCATGGGTTCACCTACTGTAGCGATCTACACTCCGCTTGGCAACATTACCACCCCTCTGGTATCATGGCCCTGAATGGCCATGATCCGAACCAATCTCTTATTTGTGCTTCTATGCGCGATCGGCAGTGTTGTGACCGTCCCCGCATGGGCTCAGCTCCCCGAACTTGCGCAGACTCCTTCACTGGAAATACCCGATGAAGCTCAAAGCCCGTCCTATGATGTCTCAGGCCAAGTGAACTGGCTGTTGCGCTACGGTTTGGGTGATCCTCAGGGTCTGGCGCAAAAGACGTACTCCTCTGGCCTCTTCTTCTCCCAAGCCATCACACTGGATGCAGACATCTCCGTGCCCGTCGAACGCCCCATCCCCGGGCTTCTCTCACTCACGGCCCACCTCGATAACGAACAGCCCGAATTCCTTCAGTCCTTGCGCATGCTCTGGCAAGCGCAGGGCTGGAGTGCGGAGTTTGGTGATTTCCCCATGGGCCGACCTGGCAGTCTCTTTGCCTCTTCCTCACGCTTACTCAAGGGGTTTCGAGTCAATTGGCAACTCAATGAGCGAGTCACCGTAAGTGGCATCTACTCTCAAGTCTCCGGCATCCTTCAGTCTCGCACCTTTCGCGGGAACACCGTAGAAGAAAGGGTCACCTTTGCTTTTCATCCGGAGAATCAGCCCTTTCTCGACCAGCCCTATCTGAAGAACCTGCGCGGCTTGGAGTATTTTGCACTTGGGGACACCTTCGTGGAAGGCTTTACGCGTGTGAAGCTCTCCTTCAGCTCTGAGTCCCGGCTGCAAGAACTCCTCTTAAGCTACGACCTGGGATATTTATATGAAGCCATCCGAGAGGACCCGGAGCGCGAGCTGGACTCAAGCGTGTACACCGTGATTCCCACAGGAGAGGAGTATTTTCTGGCGCTACGCAATGAATTTAAGACTCTGCTCCGCGATCGACTCCGCGAGTACATCGACGATTACAACCAAGACCAGCTCCTCACAGGCGATGAACGCAAAGAGTATCCCTTAAGTGAAGGCACCGAATACGAGCAGGCCTTTCTCGAGCGTCTGAGCGACCTCGTGAAGCTCACCATCGACTCCCTCACTCTCACACCCAAAGAGAGCCAGCATCAGCGTTTCTATGCGCTGGGATACGAAGACATTCAAGAAGACTCCGTGAAGATCGAGGTCAAAGTCGACGACGAATTCACCGATATTCTCGATCCCAAACTGGCAGACTATGAATACAAAGTCTATGCCGACATCGGGATCATCGAATTGGACTTCCCCGAGG
>JBBIPG010000043.1:0-19714 GCA_037442925.1 Candidatus Fraserbacteria bacterium
TTGATGAGGCAATTCGCCCTCTTGACTCCGTGAAAGACTTGTGATATTATAACATAAATGTATCCGATAAGGGCAAACCCAGCGAAAGCTGGGGACGTAAAGCCACGGGTCTGAACGCTTGAAAGGGAGCAAGTATGGCGGCTGGGCTGCCGAAGGTGAGAGCACATTTCTCTTTGTTAACCACAGTGAAATCCATCTTTAGCCTTGGCAATTCCTATCTTACCTCAAGGGAGGGAGTGCAAGATGATCAAGACACGTCAGGAGAGTCAGGATGCATTGGGTTTTACTCGCAGGAGAATCTTAAAGGCAACGGTTATCGGGGCAGGCTTGATAACACTAAATGGATTGGCAGGGTGTACAGAGTTCTTGCCACGGAAAGCTGAGGAGAGCGACAAAGTAGCGAACTTAGAGGCACAGGGTGCGAAGATCGATAGAGATCTCTTGCAGGCGACCTTGGAGCAGTGGAGGAAGGTGGTCAGAGTTCAGAACGGACTTGAAACAACCACGGTGAGCCAGATGGCAGAATGGGAAGACATAGCGAAGCAGATGACGTTCCGTTTGCTTGACCAAGTCGATGCCAGCGGGTTAGACGCTGAGATCAGCCGTGGATTGGCGGATCTTCCTGAAGAGGTGACGTTCCCCCGCCGGATCACATCGCAATTCATAGCAAAGCTAGAGGATGTTCTTAGGCCGGAGCAAGTCAAGGTGTTGGAGGAGAGGCTCTCCAAGCCAGTGAAGAAATCGCAGGTCGTTGACCCTCTGTTAAGAGAAGGTGGTGTGAGTGCACACCTGCGGAAACTTCTCAGTTCCGTGGAGTCACACACGGCTTCTCAAGGAGTAGTCAAGGCCCTTGGATGTCCGTCAACTTCCGTCGGAATCTGCTCCTTTGCCTTCATTGTGGCCTTCACGTTCTGCGCTTTCGATTATGATTGCTCTGTGTCAGCTGGTGTCGCATCTGCCGTTTGCCTAGCTGCTCTTCTAGCGGGTGGATGCATCCAACCATAGCATATCTACTGCGGAGGTGATATTTCCCGATGGGAAAGATCCTTGCTATTGTCATTCTTGCCGTCTGTGTGACACTCCCTGTTCAGGCAGTCGGTCAACCCCTGATAGGGATCACAGAGGAGTTCATCGCTGGCACGGTGGGTGCTTTGGTCGGAGCCTTTTGGGCTACGTATCCGGACTTGTTCTCCGTTTCTGGACAGGTTCCAGAGAAGATCTGTACATATCAGGAGGAGAAGAAAACCGATCCAGCGCAAGGGACTGTCACGACCATCATTACTCAAAGTCAAATGCGAGCAAATTATCGTCTGGGAGTAGGTACGTTCAGCGCAATGGCTGTCGGTTACGTCAGATTATCCAAGCACAAGGGAATTGATGATCCCTTTGGCCGCCCTGTCCTCGTCATCATAGGTTTGAATGGAGGGCTCGCATTGGCCTGTATGACATTGCCACATATTCAGCAACTTGGAGACTCTCCTGCGATCACCGTACTCAAACTGGCCACAACTGTCGCGTTGCCTGCCCTTATCACGGGATGGTTCGCATCTGTGGGTCTAAAATAGATCTTCTAAAGGGGGTACAGCATGGCAGAATTGAATCGGCGGCAGATGCTAAGGCTATTGGGAGTAGGAGGCTGTGTACTGACATTGGGAGCACTGAATGGCTGCGCTCTGCCTCTGAGATGGGATTCCTCCCTAGCAAAGGGGGAAGCAAGCAGTATGGGACTCGGTAAAGCCGAGCTCGACAGAGGCTTGGCACAAGCAACTCTCGATCAATGGAAGAAGGTGCTAAGGGTGCAGCATGGAATGGAGAACGTCTCTCCCTCAGAAGTTGAAAGACGGATTACACACGCGAAGGATCTGACCTTGCGGTTGCTGAACCACATCGATGAGATTGGCCTGAGCAAAAAGATCGATGGTGCGCTGATTGGGAGCCCAGAGGAAATCGTTGTCTCTGAAAATGATGTCTATGAAGCTACCCGCATCTTGCAAGATGCGATGCCTGCTGATGAACTCCAAGAACTTAAGAAGCGAATACCAAGAAGAGTAAGCAAGAGCGCTGCGTTGGACCCGATCTTGAAAGAAGGTGGCGTGAGCCAACACTTCCGCAATGTCATGGCACAACTCAACGTTCAGGCATCAGTTCTTAAAACCGCCAATTCAGAAGAGGCCGAAGCAGGTCAGTTTGTAACAGCGATGGGTAGCAATTGCTCGTGGGGCGTTGGCGTCTGTGCTGTTCTGTTTACTCTGTTACTGCTAACCTGTGGTGATGAATGCAGTCAATCAACAACTGATGTCGTAATCGCTGTCTGTTTCGCAGGCATCGTCGTGAGTTGTGGATCTTAACGTCAGGAGGATGAACGCTCTTCGGCGCGATCTTCTCCATCACGGGCTTCATCATCATTCTGTAACGATTGACAGGCTTGGTGGGCCAAAGGTGAATGAAAGCCATGCGGGTAACTTGGACAAGGTGGGGGACGTAGCGCCGCCATGCTCGTAATGGGCCAACGCAACTGAGGAAGCTTCTCCAATCGCCTGTCCTTATCTGGATCGGGTTCATCTCGGGCGGAGTGGGAGCGACCTTACTGATCACTTCTTTGTGAGAGAGGAGGGTAGGGGACTGCCTTCTTCTCTCTTACAGTTCTGTGCTACACAATCACTCAGCAATGTGCCGCATTGACTCTTCTCGAGAAAACTTGCCATAATAGCACATGGAGCAGATGAGTGCGTGGGCTTCATTGTTGGTCGCCATTGCTGCACTGCTGGTCTCGGTCGGTGCCCTGATCGTCTTCCTCCGTCTGGCTCGACTTCTCGAGCAGATGGAAGAGCGCTTCAAAAAATAAGCTGCGAAAGAAGAGAGGAGCCCGCAGCCCCTACCCTACGAGCTACGAACTCCTTCTTTGTCTTTTAGCTTTGCCCTAGGGGCACACAGTTGCTCAGCGAGCTATCGCAGACATCGATGTTCTCGATGGAGAACGGCAGTAGATTTCCATTTCGGGCCTTCAGGACGAAGTCTCCAGTCTGGTTCGTCAACCTGACCTCAACAGCTCGATCTCCAACGACAACGAAGGCCGAAACCTGGGGCCACCTCTCTCGGTTTGCGTCCCCATCCATATCCATCTCTGGGGTGAAGTGAAGAGGCTGAGAATCAGGGGGATAGAAATTGACCCTGAAGGTATAGACGACCTTGCCGTCGCGAGCGGTTCCCTTCAGTAAGATGTTAGGGTTACTTCGATTTGAACCGGTCAGTTGCGCTTGCTCCGCGGAGGCATTGCCGACGACCTGGGGCTGTGAAACGTCGAGGAAGCCTCTAGGGGACAAGTTCCGGATGAGGATCTGGAAGGGATGATCGCTCGTCCAAGAAGGATCACCTTGCACGACTACTTGAAGATTGTTCGGCTTATTCCCGATGAGGAAGAATCCGGCTTGGGCAGGAAGCGGGGGCAGTGGCGGTGGTGTCTGGCTCACGGCGATCGTCTGAGAAACTGAGTTTGTAAGACCACCGTTATCCGTGACGATGAGCGTCACCTGAGCGTTTCCTGCCCTAGAGAAACTGGTCTGCACGGTGGCTCCTGTGGCATCGGCTCGTCCGTCGCCGTTGAAATCCCACTGGTAGCGTACGATCTGGCCATCGGGGTCCGAAGAACCAGAGCCATCGAAGGTCACGACTTGATTCACAGTGGGATTCTGAGGGCTGAACGTGAATTGAGCGATCGGCGGCTGATTGACAGGACGTTGGCTCACTTGCACCTCTTGCGCTGTCGAATGCGTTGCGCCTTGATTATCTGTGACCGTAAGCGTGACGCGGTATGTACGAACACTGGCAAAGCGCACGGTCACTCGGACGCCCTGGGCCTCGACACGGGTCGTCCCCTCAAAGAGCCAACGCCAACTCGTGATGAACCCATCTGGATCTGAGGAGCTGGAGCCATCGAACGTGACGGAGTCATTCACGAGTGGCTGACTGGGGCTGAACGTGAAGCGTGCCACCGGCGGTTGGTTCGTGGGCTGTGAGGAAGTCACTTGGAATGACGCGACATCCCATGCGAAGTTGAGCGATGGATTGATCGACTGAATGCGCTGCGTGAGTATAGAGCGGAATGTATTTGGGTCTGTGAATGTGCTATTTCGTTGGCCGTCAAGTTGCAGATTCACAGCTCCGGAGACGAGGGTCCCATGAACGCTCTCTAGGCCTGTGGGTTCGCTGATCTGGAGACGAGAGACGCCGAGAAGGCTCGCCAGATTGTAGCTGCCGGCCCGCAGGAATGCGTTCCCCGATTCCCTGGTGGGATAGAGGATTGTGACGAGTCCTTGAGCGTCCACATCATAGAGATAGACGTAGCCGTCGGCGTTCGTGATGAACTGAACACGGATTTCGTCCCCGACACGATAGCTCGTCCGATCCGTCTGGACATCGATGCTGAGCGTTGAGGGTGTTTGAGCGGTCACGGTGATTTGTGAGCTGTTGTTGCTCTCGTTGGATTCGCTCACTTGGTTGAAGATATCGGCGATGGCTTGGAAGGTCTCCGAGTTCGTGAGGATGGATCTCTGGAAGCTCAGGCGGACGGAAGAGCCAGCTGCCAAACCTCCCACGGTCAGGCGGTCCGAGCCGCGACTATCGCGCAGTTCAACAGTGAAGGGGCCGGCCGCCGCGTTGCCCTGGTTGACGACCGTGATGGCAAAACTGATGGGGTCACCCAGACGAGGTGCTTGAGGTGTGAATTCAAAACCGGAGATGATGAGATCGGGTAGCTGCTGAATCTGTTGTGCCGTTACTGTCAATTGTGCCGTGTTGTTGGATTCATTCGCCTCGCTCACTTGATTGAAGGGATCTGCTGTGAGGGTGAGCGTGTCGCTGGAGGCGTTCACTTGACGATTGAAGCTGATATTCGTCGAAGCTCCCGCAGCGAGGCCAGAGAAATTCTGAGTGAGGGTCCCAAAACTGTCTCGCAGTTCCACGACGAATGGACCTGCTGTCGCATTTCCTTGGTTTCTCACCTGAGCTGTCACAGTGATGAAGTCTCCCAGACGGGGACTGCGCGGAGAAAAGTCGGCACCGATGATCGTAAGATCTGGTCGTTGAGCGATCTGAACTGTTAGGTTGAGCCTCCCGGCGCCGAACTGAGTGGGAGAGCCCATAGGGATAGCTCCTCCCTTAAGTCGGGACTCGAGGCCACTGGCGGTGAGTGTTGGGTTCTCCGAGAGCAAGAGAGCCGCCGCACCGGCCACGTGCGGAGCCGAAGCAGAAGTCCCGATGAAGGGGCTAAAGCCCGCCGTGGAGGTGGAGACGCTATCGGGTCCGGTGATATCCGGCTTGCTTCGCCCGTCTGTTGTGGGTCCTTGCGAGCTGAATGGCTGAAGCGGACCTGTCGTCCAGTTCAGGTACGAGACCGCACCGACGGCGATGGCGGAAGCAGCATCGGCGGGCGTCACAAGGCTTCCCGCTGAGATGAAGGGATTGATGTTCTGGTTGAGATTGAAGAGCGATAGCTGTTTGGGCGAAGTGACGGTGGCGGCCTTGACGCGGAGCTCATATGTCCCACCGGAAGTCAAACGAACTGTCAAGTTTTCTGTGGGCGGTTGACTCCCGTTTTGGAGCCGCTCGGATGAAGCGACCGTCACTCCAGTGCTGCTCACGAGGAAGAGATCATAGTCTTGAGCACTCGTTGGCCAGTCTTGCCAGGTGAGGAAGGCGTTGACGGTCTCGCCGGCTTGGGCGGTGAACTGCAATCCTTCGCGACCAGAGGCGAATTCCACAAAGGTATTGCCGTTGCTGTCCGTGGCGAATCCCTGCCAGTGGCGCAGGCCGTAGTTGCCTGCCGCGTTCACCCAGAGGATGTCGGCGGCGCGAGCCCTCTGAACAGCGGCGGCGATCGGTCCCGTTCCGTCGTAGAAGCTCGTGTTGAACCACCCGACAGAGTGGTTGATGATGTCCACTCCTTGCCGGATGGCCTCATCGACGGCATTCTCGAGATCGACTTCATCGGCGATCTTCATCAAGTAGAGCTGAGCGTCCGGAGCCATGTCGTAGACGATCTCTGCCACGGCCGTCCCGTGAGAGGTCGTGCTCTCCAGTCCCGTGCCACTGAAATCGAATGTCTGGGTGTTTACGGGGAGTTCTCCCCGAGATCTTGCCGTGGAGAACCCAGCGAAGCCTAAGTCGATCACGGCGATCTTCGCGCCTTGCCCTCGGAGGCCATTGCCGTGATACGAGGAACCTCCGCTGACCCCGACTCCCTCACTCACGACTAAAGCTTGCGGTGCCAAGGGAGGCCGGATGTACGTGATCCCGGTAATCGATGCTACCTGGAGGAGGACTGCAAGGGGTGTAGTGATAGCGGAAGTAAGGGGTATCTGAAGCTCAAGGAAGTTACGCGACTGGGATCGGACAATGCTACTTCCGGTGAGTTGAGCTGCCACAGCTGCCACAGCACCCACGATGCCCGCAGCTGAGCCGGAGGTCTGGGCGATGACCGTGATCGTGTTGCCCTGGATGGGGATGCCCGCTTGGCTGGCGGCTTGTTGGACGGCTTGGCTGCTCACGCTGCTGCTTTGCACCATCTGGAGTAGCTGGACCAAGACACTGTCTACCTTTGGGTTGGGGGTGGTCTTCTGTGCGCTCGTGGTGTGAGTGGCCTGATCCACCCAACTTGTGGCACCCAGCAGCAAGAGGGTGAGGCTTACGATTGCCAGTGTTCGTAAAATGTGCGCTTTCTTCATGAAGATGTACCTCCTTCATTCATCGCACAAAGGCGTCTTAGAGGCTTGGTGGCTGGGGGCGACTGGGGAGCCGGACGAAGGTCACCGCAGGGTCACGTGCCAGATCCGCCAGTCGGTGGATGAGTGCTTGTACTCGTACGAGTCCACCACTGCGCGATTCGATTACCAGATTCAATCCCTCCGGAAGCTCGGCATCGGGTGAGTTGAGCTCAACGATCACCACGGCTCTCAACCCGGAGAGCTCGATCTGGTTCGTGCTGGCATAGTCCTTCCAGTCGGGTGCGAGCATTAGCCCATAGAGCACGGAGTCCAGCCGCACGCCCTCCGGTGGCGCGGCCTTACTGGATGGAATCAATGGCTCGAATTTCAAGGACCCTGTCTGCGTGGGCAGCACTCCCAAAGGACTGAATGTCGAGAGGATTTCGCTCACATCTTCGGAGCTAAGCTCTGACTTGGGCACGTTGGGAGAGACGATGAGTTCATATCCCATGGGCACATCCGGCGATGGGCGCAGGTTGAGCCGCCAATTCGGTTCATCCAGGCGGATCCAGAAATTCTGCCCATCGACGTGCAACTGTGGAGGTGTAAAGAACTGCTCTTCCTGCAAGGGGCTGCACGAGGTGCAAGGCAGCAGGCCTTTGAGATACGTCACGTCCCGTCCCGTCTGAATCCGAATCCAGTAGTCGAGTCCTTGGGCCGCCTGGATGACACTGAGGATGTCATTCTGCGGCGGAGGCAGGAGTGCTCGGAAGTGGCTCTGAGCACCTACGGCCGCTCCTGTACTGCTCGTGTTCATCCAGAATCCGATGAGTGTGCTTAGAACAAGGAGTGTGGCTCCAAGTCCGATCCATAGTTCAGTGAGGTGGATTCTCATTGTTTCCTCCTCTCCGGATGTTCGGAGGGGGAGCCCACTTGAGGAGCTCCCCCTTTTTGTTGAGTGTCGTTAGAAGCTGAAGCAAATGACGAACTGGAAGCCCGGCACATCGACGAGTACGAGACAGACCCTGACTTGCAAGAAGGGCATGAGCGTCCCGGCGGGGAAGGTGATCACAAAGGGGTTAGAGGGCGGATTCCTCAGTGTGCTGCCAAGGAAGACGAACTCCCTCTGCCGCTCCAGTGTGCCATTGCCGTCAATGTCCAGCCGCAGATCGAATCGGATCTTGGTTGTGTTTTGGGAGACGCCGATGATGTAGTCAATCCGGCCGCTCCTCACGGTGCCCTGAAGCACGAGCTGGTTGCCTATCGGCACAGGTACGATGCCCTGAGGGCTGACGTTGCCGGAGATCTGTTGATCCACGCTGGTAAAGAGCCCGTCGGTCTCCAAGCTGATTCGGAAGGCGTGGTCCGTGGTCCACGTGGGTGAACCCTGGACGGAGATGCGGATGTGAGTGTTATCCACGGCATCTATGTGGAAGCCGGGCTGGCTAGGCACTGGGGGTGGAGGTGGCGGAGTGAGAGAGAACACCGTGACGAACTGCGATGTCGCGCTGGAAGCTCCACGGTTGTCCGTCACCGTCAGCGTTACGGAATATGTGCCGGGGAATGAGTAGGCATGTACGGCTGTAGGACCGAATGCGGTGCTGCCATCGCCGAAGTTCCAGATGTGGGAGACGATGAAATCACCCAGATCGGGATCGAAGGAGTTAGACGTGAACTGGATGCTCTGGCCGACAAAGGCCGTGGCCGTGCTCATGGTGAACTGCGCCACGGGAGGCCGGTTGACCGGCGGAGGAGGTGGCGGCGGTGTAGTTCCCACCACGGTGAAGCTGATGAAGGCTGTGGCGAGCTGACCCACAGCGATGATCCCCTGAACTTGCGGGTTACTCTGTACTTGTTGGGCAAACTGCTGGGGATTGGTGCAGAGAGTCGGGAACGGATCGCCTGGGTTTGCCGGAGCATTGAAGATCTGGCTCAAATCTAGAGGCTGCAAGCTGGCAAACACTTGGACGAACTCTGTTCCCACAGGGGGCACCACTTGGAAGCGATAGGTGCTCCTGTCCGGCAGGGTGAAGGGTCCTACAGGGATCAAGGCGCTGGGTGAGAACGCATTGGGGAAGATGAGCGTGCATCGTCCTGCGGCATCGATGTCGACGACGTTGAGATAGACCTGGCTGGCGCTGGGAGCTGTGGTCTGGATGAAGAGTCGAATCTCCTCGCCCACGACATACGTGCGATCGGCTTGGTCCACGTTGATGGTCACTTGGATTTGGCTGGAAGGGGGCACGATGATAATCCCTTGGCCGGTCTGGGTGAGTCCGATCTGACCCAATCCCAGCACGAGTGCCAAGAGTACTGCGAACAGACTGAACCGTTTCATGTGTAGATCCCTCCTCTAAGGATCACGATGTGCGGCCGCGGTCGGCGGCCAGTTGTCGGACGATGGGTGCCCACTCATTGCCGGTGGTGTGGGCCTCGATGTACTGAATGAGCGCAGCGGGAAGCGCCTCGGCTCCAACGAAGGAAGGGGCACGCAGCTCTCGCATCACTTCGGATTTCATGCCGGCAACGTCGTCGAGTTTACGATCGAGCTTGCGCTCGAAGCGATCCAAGGCCACTGCCGTGGCTGTGATCACGGTATCCACTCGACTGACGTTGAGCTCGATCTCACCCGCATCGGTTTGAATGACTTTCATGGAGACGTTCGGTTCCAAATAGATGCCTAAGCTGCGATAGACAGGGGCGACGCTCCGGATGAGTCGACTCAGGACGATGACCTCCTGAGCGGCCGTGTTCATGAACTCGCCCTTGACTTGCTCGCGGCTGAAAAGCTCGAAGACCCTACGAATCAGGAGTTCCGCTGGCAGATCGCTCTTGGCAGGGTTGATGATGGAGCCGATGGTCGTAAGCATGTTCTCAGCGGAGGTCTGATTGCTCGGGTTGATGCGATCGTTGACTTCCTGGAGGAGCTGCAACGCCCGACTGGCTTGAAGATGGCCTCGGGCGATCCCCGCTTGAAAATCCTGACACAATGTGCTCTTAAGTCCGGTCGAGATATTGAGAGTCCCTTCGATGTAGGTGCACACGTCCTGGGCGGTCTGTCCTGCGGCTGGGGAACTGAGCAAGAGCAGAAGTACGAGGACGAGTGTGACGTTCATGGCACTTCGCTGGTGAATCATGTTTGATCACTCACGTTCTTCACTTCTCGGACGGCGTTGACCGTGTTGTTGACGCTGCGGACTAAGTAATCCGCGGCAGGGTCATACGCCCACCACTGGCCATCGATCTTGAAGCCGTATTCGTATGTTCGGGGTGGCAGCTTGAGGTTGATGTACCAGAGGCCATTGCGGCGCTTGAGGGGGATGTCCTGCCACTCTTTGTAGCCTTCGACAGGGTAGTCGATGGCCAGGGTCACCTCTTTGGCTTCCGGATTGAAAACCACGAACTCTACCCCCTGGGCGCTTAACGGATTCGAGGTCCAATTGCCCACGAGAAAACCCAAGACGAAGAGAGCAGCGGCAGCAGCCAGCGCCCAGGCCGGTCGCAGACCCGGCGTGCCGAGCAGCCAGTCAAATCGTGTGCGGGAACGGCGTCTCTCTAGCTCGCGCATGACGTTGATCTCAAGCCGGGAGAGGCGTTCTTCCTCTCGAGCAACGGCCTGGGAGAGCCCCTCTCGAAGGAGCTTGCCCACCTCGTCATCGTGCAGTTCTTTGGAGTACTCTTCACGCATTGCCTTTCACCCCTCTTGCTTCTAGCCACTCTTTCAGGGCGAGCTTGGCTCGATGAATTCGCGTCTTGACCGTGCCTTCCGGCACGCTCAGAGCTTCCGCGATGTCTTTGTATTCGAGATCCCCATAGTAGTAGAGGACCAACGGCTCCCGATATTTCTCATCCAACGACTTCAATGCCTCTTGGACAAGCGCTTGGCGTTCCTCATGCGCCACCTGCTCTGCGGGATCCTTCCCGCCCAGAAGGCGGGAAGCGTCTTTTAACGGAGCAAAGAAGCGCTCGCGCCTAAGTTTGTTCTTGCAGATGTTCGCCGTGATCGTGAAGATCCACGTGGAGAACTTCTTGCTCAAATCATAGCGGCGCAGGTTCTCATAGGCGCGGATGAAGGCGTCTTGGGCGGCGTCCTCGGCATCGGGCGGGTTACCTAGGATGCCGAGTGCGATCCCGAAGACGGCTTCTTTGTAGCGGCGCACGATCTCCCCCCAAGCGTCCATGTTGCCTTGAAGCGCCTGCTGAATGAGCTCCAACTCTCCCTCACCCATCTGGATTCCTTTCGCCCTCCATCTACACCTACCTCCTAAGAAAGTTTCACTCCGGAGTTTACCTTAACCTGACCTGACACTCATCACCCAACTCCCAGACAAAACGGCGAGAGGGGGCGAACGGGGGTCCTTGGGAGAAGGGGCCTGTTCCTCTACGCTGTATCACACGAGATGGCATGATCCGTGTGAATGAGGAGGTCGTATGTTAATCCGCGCAATCTTGAAGAATGTATGCTACCATTTGACAAAACGCGCTCTTTGCCTTCTGCTGGGCTTGGGCATGACCTTCGCGCTTGCCAGCTGCACCTTTCTCAGTCAACTGCCCGTGGCCATTGCCATGGCTGCTCCCACAGCGGGAGAGGCACCGCTCACGGTTCAGTTTGACGGTTCACAGTCCTTCGATCCCGATGGAACCATCGTCACGTTCTCGTGGGATTTCGACGATGGCAGTGCCGTGGCGACCGGACAGACGGTCTCTCACCAGTTCGCCAATGAGGGGATCTTCATCGTCGTGCTCACCGTCACGGACGATAAGGGCGGCAAAGACAGTGATACGGTGTCCATTCAGGTCGGGGAGTCAAGCATCTACTTCTCTTCAAACAGGACAGGCAACTCCGAGATCTTCCGCATGGACACGGATGGCAACAACCAAGCCCAAGTGACCTCCAACCCCAATAGCGACCGCTTCCCCAGCTTGGTGCCCAACACTCGAGACAAATTAGCCTTCACCTCCGACCGCGATACTCCTGGAGTCAATGACATTTTCGTCTCGAATCCCGATGGGACACTGCCCTCAAACTTGACGTCGGCTGCCCCTGCGAGCAATGAGATTCAACCTACGTGGTCGCCCGATGGTGCTTTTTTGGCCTTCGCCTCTGATCGAGTCGGCGGAGGAGTCTTTGAGATCTTCGTCATGACGGCAAGTGGGGTGATTGTAAGCGGTGGCGATCCGCTGGTAAGCCAATCTCCCAGCTACGCTGTCGCCCCCGCATGGAAGCCGGTCGTCCTCTCCGAAACGGCCACCTCCGAGACTCATGAACTGGTCTTCGTCCGCTTTGACCCTGGCACTACCGATACCGATCTCATGAAGGTGCAATTCACGATCAACTTGACCACTCCGCCTACGATTACAGGGGTTACTGTCTCAAACCTCGTGGTTGATGCCGCGTTCAAAGACGGAGCGATTGACCCCCTGGGGGGCCTCACATCCACACCCTCGTGGAAGCCTGACGGGACCCGTATTGCCTTCACCCGCCAAGTCGCGCCGGGTAACTTGGACATCTTCACCCTAAAGTCCGATGGGAGCGACCTAAAGGGCCTCAACGCGGAGTGTTTCTCCGGCAACGCGGATCAGGCGGGATCGAACGAGTTTGACCCCTTCTGGATTCAGAACGGCGATATCGCCTTCACTTCGGATCGCACGGCCTCAGACCAGATCTTCAAGGTAGACTGCACCGCAGGCTCAGGCGTTGTCACGCAGCTTACGTCGCTGGGGGCGAATGTGCAGCCCGCAGGCGAAGAGAGGCAAAGGTAATCACGCCACCCAGATAGACCAGACTCAGATAGACAAACCCGTCGCCCCAGCGAGTGTAGAGCGTCTGCCCGTCTCTGAGCTGGACGACACCTTGTAGAGTAGCTCGTTCCTCGATCTCTGTTCTGAGCAGTATACGGCCCTGCGGGTCGATGATGCCGGAGATGCCTGTATTGGCAGCTTGTACAAAATAGCGACCGTTCTCCACGGCGCGAAAGACACCCTTGGCAAAGTGTTGCGGCAAGGCCCAGCTGTTCCTAAACCAGGCATCGTTGGTGATCGTGACGATGAGCTCGGCCCCACGCTGAACAAAAGCCCGGCTGATCTGGGGGAAGATGGACTCAAAGCAAATGGGGGTCGCAATCGTTCCCAGTTCTGTTTGTAACGGCTCGAAGCCCGTTCCTGGAGTGAGGGCTCCCAGACGTCCGATGGGAATCCAGCGCCAGAAGCCCAGTCGATCCAACAGCCGGATGCCGGGGAAATACTCCGTGCTGAAAGGCACGAGCTGTACTTTGCTGTACGTATCTACCACTTCACCCTGGGGCGAGAGGAACGCCACGCTGTTATAGATCTTCTGTGACTCGTACGTGTATGTGCCAAGCAGCAATGCCATCTGATTTGCTTTGGCCCATTCTGTGAAGACCTCTCGCACGGAAGGCTCTTGGATCACGAAGGCGGGCAAGATGGACTCCGGAAGAATCACCAGGTCATTCGCTTCGCTTTGTTGGCCGGCTTCATTGAGAAGCTGTCTATGAATCGCAACGAATTCATGTAGTCGGCTGGGGTCGCTGCGCATGCGCTGTGGGATGTTAGGCTGTATCAAGCTGATATACACTTCGCGTCCTCGGTGCAGGGGGCGCTCCAGCGCGAGCCAGCCCCAGCTGAAGACCAATCCCACAAGTGCCAAGGCCATTAGGGGGTAGCGCCATTGATGATGCTTGATTCCTAAATAGAGCAAATAACTTGTCAGTACGACGAGGAACGAGACTCCCCAGGAACCCGTGATGGAAGAGAGCTGAACGAAGGGGAGCTGCTGATAGAGCGCATCGGCTACTTGTCCCCATGGGAAGCCGAAACGGGTGAGTGAGCGGATGAATTCCAGCGATGCCCAGAGAGCTGGCACAGCGATGATGACCATCCAGCTGGGGAGCCGACGGTTGAGGAACGAATAGAGTGCACCGAAGACTCCCCAGTAAAGAGCCAGATAGCCGATCAAAACGAAGTAGCCAAGGAGGATGAAAACGGATGCCCAGTCCCATAGCGTGTACAGCCAGTAGAGTAGCGCCCCAAAGTAGACAACACCTGCAAACCAGCCGATGAGAAAAGCCTGTTTGGGGCTTCTGCCATCGAGAACTCCAAAGAAGGGGATAAGCGCAACCCAAGCGAGCCATCCCCAATTGGGTCCGGGCATGCTCAAAGCCAGCAGCAGGCTCGAGGCGAGTAGTGCGATGATCATAGCCAAAGAGCGAGCCCTGCGGCGACCAATCCCAGAAGGCCGATGAAGCGAATGTGCTTCAGATTCATAGAAAGGCGTCTCAAGAGCCAACGATGAGCTAAAATGATAAGGAACATGAGAATGCCCGTCAAGGCTATCAGACCTAGGGCGTACGCTACCAGCTGCAGGAGGCCTGACCAACCTCCTACGGAGGCGCTGGCGCTGAGAGTTGCAAAGTAAGGACCACAGCTGACAAACCCCAGAGAGTATGCCATACCCAAAATGAAATCCCACCACAGCGCAGACCTACGCCGGATGGGTGTAAAGAATGCGAGAAGCGCCACGAAGAGAAAACCCGCCGCAGCGAAATCGAGCGCTCTTGCCAATTGAGCTGGATTCGGCGGGCCCATCACAACGGGTAGTATACCGGAGACGGACAAGACGAGAAGGAGGCCTCCACACGTGAGCGTTGCCCACTCCCAGGGTTTTCGTACGGTTACAGCAAGAAACGCTAAGCCATACGATACCAACGCCAGAACCATGACCCATCCGCAGGGCTGAGCGCCAACCGTGACGAATGGAGCTGTGAAGGCCCACTGAATCATCCACTCATTCATGTTCATGAGCGTCCGTCATTCATCGCATGTAGATCCCGCCGTTGATGTTGATCGTCTCGCCGGTGATGTAGCTTGCTTGCTCAGAGCAGAGAAAGGCGATCACAGAAGCGATCTCTTCGGGGCTTGCCACGCGCCGTAAGGGGATCTTTGTCCGAATCTGCTCGCCCTTCTCTTGCAGGGCTTTGCGGTTCATTTCGGTATCGGTGTAGCCGGGCGAGACGGCATTGACGGTGATCTCCGGCGCGAGTTCCAGGGCCAGCGATTTGGTCAAGCCAAGAAGACCAGCCTTGGCTGCGGCATAGTGCGCTCCGTGATCCGAGCCGGTCATGGCGCGGAGCGAACAGACGTTGACGATGCGACCCCAGTTTGCTCGCTTCATGTGGGGCACGCTGGCACGAACGCAATAGAACGCTCCATCCAGCGTAACGGCCATCATCTTGCGCCACTCTTGCCGGGGGAGCTTGTCAATGGTGCCATGTGAGGAATAGCCCGCGTTGTTCACCAGAATATGCAGTCCGCCCAACACCGTCACGGCCTCATCGATCATGTGCTGGACTTGTTCATAGTTAGAGACATCGGCCTGGATTGCAACGACTCTTCGTCCTAGGGCTTGAATCTGCTGCGCTACATCACGAGCGCGTTCAGTTTGTGAAAGATAATTCACGACGACATCGCAGCCGTCTCGGGCGAGCCGGAGGGCTGTAGCTGCGCCGATGCCGCGACTTGCGCCCGTAACTAGTGCAACTCTCCTCTTCGCGTTCATCCGCGGAATGGTACGAGAACTTCTGAGGAGGGCGCAAACCGCAATCGCCATGCTTGACGGACACCCACGCAATCTGGTTCAATAATTCGCACAAAACACTCACGGAGCAGGAGGTTCCCATGCCTATTGCGACAGAGATCAACTGGAAGAAGTGCGGGGAAGAAGCGACGAAGATCCTGTCAGAACTCTTGCAGATTGACACCACCAATCCACCGGGCAACGAGCGCCCGGCGGCCGAGTACCTCCAGAGGTTCCTAAAGAAAGAGGGCATCTCTTCGGAGATTTTGGAGAAAGAACCGGGACGGAGCAATCTGCTGGCACGCATCAAGGGCTCGAACCCCGGTCCTACGCTGATGCTTCTCTCCCACACGGACGTCGTACCCGCCACCAATCCCAAGAACTGGAAATACCCGCCATTCAGCGGCGCCATCAAAGACGGCTACATCTGGGGCCGCGGCGCGCTCGACATGAAATCCATGACGGCCATGCAGGCTGTGACCTTCGCGCTGTTCAAACGTCTGAATCTGAGTTTCTCGGGAGAGTTGATCTTTCTAGCCGTAGCCGACGAGGAGAAGGGAGGAACATACGGAGCGGCATGGCTGGCTGAGAAACACCGAGACAAAGTCCACGCGGACTATGTCATCAACGAGGGTGGCGGAATGCCTTTGGAGCTGAACGGGAGAGTCTTCTATACCATCGAGACGATGGAAAAGGGTCTCTTCTGGGTCAAGGTAAGGGTCAGGGGAACAGCAGGCCACGGCTCCATGCCTCACGATGACAATCCACTCGTCAAGAGCGCGCGCTTGATCGACCGCATCGCTCAGCATAGATTCCCCAAGATGATCTCACCTTCTTTGCGTACGTTCTTTAAGAGGATCGCCCGTGCCTTGGATGCTCCAGGGCGCAAGGCGATCCAGACCATTCTTTCTGAAGGCATAGAAAGCGACCTCAAGCCGCTGCTGGCTGGCACTCCGCTCGCTCCTCACATGGTGAATGCCTTCATCCGCACGACGTGCTCGCCCAACATGATCCATGCGGGCCTTAAGGAGAACGTCATTCCCGATTCGTCGGAATTCGTGCTCGATTTTCGCTTCGTGCCCGGCTTCTCCCGCGAGCAGATCCAGAGAACTCTGGAGTCGTTCGCGCAAGAGCTGGGGATCGCTATCGAGATCGAGACCCTGCAATTCCACAACGTCTCCGAATCGCCCAGCCATACAGAGCTTTACAGGATCATTGAAGAGACGGTGCACGAGGAGATGCCGGGCGTGGAGGCTGTGCCGTATCTCATGACGGGTGCTACGGATTCTCGTTTCTTCCGCGAGAGTGGCTCTCTGGCATATGGATTCCAGCCTCTGTCCACCCAGATGAGCCTCTCCGAGCGGAATCTGCTCATTCACAACGACAACGAGCGAATCGATGTGGAGAGCCTAGAGCTGGGAGTAAAGCTGCTCACCAAAGTGGCGATGAAGACTCTGAACGCTCGAGCTTCATGACATATTGGCTTCTCTATGATTCGCATTTGCGTTTCGACAGACTCCTTGCTACCCTGCGCGCGGTCTGAGGGATGACAAATGCATTGGTGACAGGGGCCACTGGACTGGTCGGTAGCCACCTAGTCGAACGGCTCGTCGAACGAGGAGATCGGGTGCGAGCGCTCGTTCGCACCAACCGTCTACCAGATTTCCTCCAAGATCAAAGCATCGAGATCGTTACTGGCGAGCTGTCCGATTGGGCTTCCCTCGAAAGGGCTGTGGAAGGCGTGGAGGTCATCTACCACTGTGCGGCGCGGCCACCCCTGGGAGGTACTTCCCAGGAGTTTTATAGTGATAACGTCAAGGGCACAGAGAATCTGCTGGAGGCAGGGTTACAAGAAGGGGTCGAGAGGTTGGTTCATGTAAGCACCGTGGACGTATATGGCTACAGCCATCATGATGGAACGGATGAGCGTGCACCCTACAAAGCAGATGGTCTGTATTCGTGGTCCAAGATCGAAGCCGAGCGGATCGTCATGCGATACTACGAGCGACATCATCTGCCCGTCTCTATCGTCCGGCCTTGCCTGATCTATGGCCCTCGCGACCGCCATCTGCTCCCCACTGTGCTCCAATTGATCTCGCGAAAACACGCCCCCCTCATCCGTGGAGGACGTGTGCTCTTGGATCTCGTCTATGTGGAAGATGTGGCAGAGGCTCTGTGTTTAGCAGGGACGATGCAGGCGGCTATCGGCCAAATCTATAACATCACGGATGGGGTTCGTCACACCTTGCGTGAGGTCGTTCAGTTTTGTGCTCGTGCGGTGGGACGGGCGCCCCAGTATGTCAACTTGCCGTATTCGTTGGCCTATGGCACGGCGCTGATCGTCAGTGGGCTAAGCTCCTGGCTGAAGTTCTCGACTCTACCGATCTTGCGCTGGGAGGTCATTAAAGCGATGGGACATCACCGCCACTTTGACATTTCCAAAGCCATCCAAGAACTGGGGTATCGACCGCAGGTCCCTTTGAAGAAGGGGCTGCAGCTCACACTGGAATGGTATCGTTCTCAAGAATCTCAATCCGTTAAGAGGTTCGTTCGGGGCTGAAGTCATAGCGTATTGACAACGGGTATCCTCTTGGGATATATTGTATGGTTGGGGCTTGGCTTGCAGCCTCGAACCGCGTCCTCAAAAATCACACCCTGCCCGGGCCAAGCCCTCTTCGCTTGTGGGAAGGCTTGCTAAGAGCTAATCACAACCTCCCATCGAAAAACAACCGAAGGAAGATCGAAATCAGGTGGATTCTACTTCTCGGAACTCGGTGGGAATCCGCCGGGTTCACCTACCCGGACCCTCAGGGCCAGTAGGCCTCCTACTGCGGTCAGCTCCTTCTCCCGACCCTTGGCCGCGCTGAGGAAGGCGAGCGCTTGACGCATCTCCCATTGGGCTGCGTCCAGCTGCGTTTGATCGAGGGCCTTCAGGGTATGAGCAATCGCTTGTTCCAGATATAGTGAGATGTTCTGCAAAGCGTTTTCAAGCCCCACGCGGGTCTCCTCAGTGGCTCCTCGGATCTCCGGGGCTTGGCGGATCTCTTGGACATAGTTGAGCACTCCAACGCCATCTCCGGGGTCACTATAGGAAGGATCATAGTTTGGTCCCCTAAGTCCTTCCAGCACATTGAGTACAGCATGGGCATGAGGTTTCAGATCCTCCAGCGGGAACCTCACATGAGCGAATACCGCTTGCTCGATGGCCAAATCGAGTTGCTCGATGGCCTTGATGATCACATCCGCTGTGGCCGGGTTGGAAGCCCCGGAAGGTTGAATCGCCGCCGCAGAGAACAGCAACAGAACGAAGAGGACCAACACCGTCCCCTTGCGGGCCTGGTCTCCTTCGAGTTTGGTTCTTATCATACTATCCACCCTCCCTATAGCATATACCAGAAACCCCAACAGTAGACCATAGAAACGGGATCGAAATCGGATCGAAATCAGATCGAAATCTTATAGCCATGTCCGCGAACGTTCTCAATCAGATCGGGTTGTACCCCATTCTCTCTCAGCCGTTTTCGGAGCAGATAAATGTAGTGAGTGGTATCCTTACGTGTCATCGAGCGATCCTCTGGCCAGAGCTCACGGCGGATCTCTTCCTCAGAGAAGACTCGTCCGGGCTGGGAGGCCAGAAATCGGATCAGGCAATACTCCTTGGGGGGAAGAGTGAGTGAGTGCCCGTCATCTGTGATGATCATCTTTTGTGAGTCATCGATCAGGAAGCCATTCAGGCGTACGACGGCGGGCGACAGATCGGGCATGATCCAAGCTATGGCTGGGGCTTCTTCCGGAGAAGAGCTCGTTTCCGTGCGATGACGGGTTCGCCACAAGAGCCAAGCAGCCAGCAACAGGCTCAGGCCCAGTAGAGCAGCGAGGCTAACCCCAGCAACAAACGCTGTCTCTTGCAGGATTCCCCAAAGGACCGTATTCAGGGAGACCCCTACGCGGATGTAACCATGGGAGTCCGAGAGAGGGGTAATGGTATCTACCAGTAGAAGCCCGTCGGTCCAGAGGCGTTGGGTCTGAGGCCGTAGCTGATCTGTTCCTAAAGGTTCGAGATCCAGATTCAGGACCTCAGGGCTGCGTATGTCTACTCGCACCTCTCCTTGATGGACGAATTGGGCATAGTGGACAGAACCGAAGGCGATCTTCTGCAGTTGGTTGCGGATCTTCTGCTCGTCCTCGTGGTTGCTGGCAAGGCTCTCAACGACCGTTTGAGCCAGCAACTGTGCTTGTGCCGTACCCGCTGTCATCAGCGTAGACCAGCTGCGATAGAGATAGAGTCCATCGAACAGAAGGATAAGGAGAAGAATGACACCCAAGGATCGCCAGAAGGTGCGATTTCCGCACACAGCGCTCCTGCGCGGCTGCTTCAGCAATCGTCTCCCTCTCCCTTGCCAGCGCCTTTCATTCCCCG
>JBBIPG010000044.1:0-19484 GCA_037442925.1 Candidatus Fraserbacteria bacterium
GGGCTATTTCGCCAAGGGCGAGAGCCGCTATGGCTCTGAGTTTGAAGATGTTGCCTTCGCACTGGATGTGGGCAAAGTGAGTGAGGTCGTGCGCACGGAGGACGGTTCACACCTCATCAAGGTCACGGATCGTCGCACGAAGGGGTTCAATGACGTAAAGGACCAGCTCCGGCAAGATCTCAGTGCAGAACTAGAGAACCAGCGTTTCGAGGCTTGGCTGAAGGCGGCACAGGATCAGGGAGTCTTTCCACAAAGCGACGAGATCCACGCTCGTCATATTCTGATCAAAGTCTCGAGCACAGCGCCCGAGGAAGAGGTGCAAGTGGCGCGCCAGAAGATCGAGGACATCCAGAAGCAGTTGACGGAGGGGGCCGACTTTGCAGAGCTAGCCAAGCAATACTCCGAAGATGCCTCGAACAAAGCCCAAGGTGGGGATCTAGGCTGGTTTGGGCACGGGCGAATGGTCGCTGAATTTGACCAGGCAGCCTTTGCCCTGCAGGAAGGTCAGATTTCGGGCCCCGTGCGTAGCCAATTTGGATTCCATCTCATCCAACTTCTAGAACGTCGCAAGACGGATGCGATCAAGCAAGAAGTCAAAGATGCCTACAACCAAGAGCAAACCGATAAACGCTATGAGGACTGGGTCAAGCAGAGCACCGATTCAGCCAAGATTGAGGTCCAAGACGGGTTGCTTGCGGCGTATCGCCTGGAGGAACGCGCCAGAACGGAACAAGACCCAGACGCAAAACTAAAGCTCCTCGACGAAGCCCTCACTGCTTACGGCAAGGTTCGACAGAATCTGGAGTCCGATCCCTATCTGGGCTACTACGAGAGCCAAGTCTATCAAGAGAAGTTGGAGCTCCTCGAAGAGAGAGAGAAGAATCTGGGTGAAGGAGTGACCGAGCAGGAGCGCCAAGCGTTGAAAGATCAGATAGACAGCACGCGCAAGTTGGCGGTAGAGAGTTTCTTGAAGAGCACAAGCAGCTATAGTGAGCGGGACGCTTCGACCTTCGAGCAGATGGTGGAGCTGGCTCCCGACAACGCGGATCTGCGTGTCGCGTACGCTCGTTTCTTGCTCGAGCAAAAAGACGATGATGACGGAGCCTACGAGCAACTGAAGAAGGCCGTGGAACTGAATCCCGGCTATTGGCAAGCGTTGCTGCTCGCTGCGGATATTCAGACAGCACGCGCTGTATACACAGCGGCTATCGATCACCTGAAGAGAGCTCTGGAACTCGTCGCAGCGGGCTCTCGCGAACAGCGGGACATACGCTTCAAGCTGGGTCAGGCGTATCTCAACCTCGCTCGTCAGATCGATCGTGACGAGAACCTCGCTCAAGCCGAGCAAGTTTTAACACAACTGAAGGACGAGTATAACGAGACGGATCAGAAGCGGGCCGAGGTGCTCTCCGTGTTGGGCGATGTCTACATGGAAAAGGGGAGCTACCCTCAAGCACAAGAGGCATATCGAGAAGCACTCAAAGTGACCAACCGTCTGGAGACGGAAGTCAAGCTGGGACGGGCTTACTTCATCGATATGCAGCTCGACCAGGCGGAAAAGTCCTTTCAGAGCGTGATCGCGCGAGATGTCTACAACGTAAATGCCCGCATTGGCTTAGGGGATGTCTATCGCGCCAAGGATCAGAATGACAAGGCGCTAGAGAATTATCGAACTGCCCTGGACCTGCGTGCGGCTTCCGCGACCAGACGCGATATCGCCAAGAAGATCCTGGAACTCGATCCCAACGACACCAAGACTCGGTTCAGGCTGGCGCAGCTGTATCTCGACGAAGGTGCCTATAGCAGTGCCATCGAGCAATATCAGGCGATTCTGAGCACGGATCCCGAGTCGTGGCAAGCGCAGAGCGGCCTGGGGGATGCATACTTAGGGCTGAATGAATACGCGCAAGCCAAAGATCACTATCGATCGGCCCTCTTGCTCAAGGCACCCAGCGATCAGCAGGTGCGTCTCTGGCAGAAGGTCTTGGAAGCTGAGCAAGGGGCTGTGGGCGGTGTATTGAACCCCCTGGGCCCCGATGGCCAAGAGGCCATGCTGCAACTGGCTGATCTATACATCAAGCAGGGCAGTGCGGAGAAGGCCAAAGAGCAGCTCAAGATGCTCCAAAGTGATTACCCTGACTATCAGCCGAGGCGAGTGGCTGAGTTGATGGCTCTGGCCGAAGGGAAGGCGTTACCCGGGGAAGCTGTAGAAGATCAAGGTCGAGAGCACATTCAACCGGGGCAGTCGCATCCGCCGTATAACAGCAAGCCGCCGACATCAGGTTGGCACGTGGGCAGCACAGCCGAATGGGGAGTGCATCCAGAGCCGATCCCCGATGAGTTGCAGCTACACAATCTGGAGCACGGCGGCGTGTTCATTCAATATGAGCCCAATGTCGATCAGGCCGTCGTGGAGCAGCTGACGGCTCTCGTGACGCGACTGAGAGAGCAACCGAAGTACTGCAAGCTCATTCTGGCTCCGTATCCCACTTTGGACAAGCCCATTGCGCTCACGGCCTGGACTCGGATTCTCAAGCTGGACGCGTTCGATGAGAATCGCGTGGTTGGCTTCCTCGATGCCTGGATCGAAAAGGGACCGGAAAAGAACATCCCCTGCCCGTAGGCAGGGCAGACGGGTGATGAGCCGAGACCGGGACCTGCGAAGACTGGTGGAGCTGGTCGCTCATCTACGCTCGGCGCAGGGATGCCCTTGGGATCAGGCTCAAACGCATCGCTCCCTCACGGGTCTCTTGGTTGAGGAAGCGTATGAGGTCGTTGAGGCGATCGAGGCGAACGATACGGAAGCTCTTAAAGATGAGCTGGGAGATCTCTTGCTGCATGTGGCCTTCCACGTCCAGATCGCTCAAGAGACGGGTGAATTCGAGCTAGACGACGTACTTGAGGCGATTCAAGAGAAGATTATCCGACGGCATCCGCATGTCTTTGGAGATCGTCCCACTCAAGATATGGCAGAGATCAAGGCCCGCTGGGAAGAACTCAAACATCAAGAGGGTCATCACAAGAAGAAACGCAAGAAGCTGGGTGCGCTCCCTGCGCTGGTTGAGGCGCGCAAGACGCTCGACCGCGCGTCGAACGTGGGGATCAGACCGCATACCGTTCTTAAGAGCAACACATTCAAGTCATTAAAAAAGCAACTCAGCACAGGCGATGCGGAGGCTCTGGGTCAGTTGCTTCTGGAGATTGTAGCGTGGGCACGTGAGTCGGGTCTGGAGCCCGAATTCTCTCTCAAGCAGGCCACCGCTCGACTTGCCCAAAGACTGGATGAAAGTAGCCATGAAAACCCCGAGTGAACCTCCGCAGGATACTCTTGACCTCTACGTGGAAGTGCATGAGAAGGACATGCATTTTCTGGAGATGATCCTCAAGGCATACGACGGCATCGCGCACCTACGCCGAGACTGGTTCGTGCGAGATGGTCATCGATACTTCAAGATCCTCGTGCCCCCCGATTTCGTTGAAGAAGTGAAACGCATTCTGGAGAACATGAAGAAATACATCGAAATCGGTGAGATTCGCACTTCTCTCTAAGACCACTGTATGATTGGAGTACTCCTGCCAGACGAACAACGAGATTCGGTGTATGAGCTGGACCTCGAGGGCTTGTGGAATCGCGGGGTCCGAGGGATCATATTTGATCTGGACAACACATTGGGGCCGTGGGGATTCTCAGAGCTTGACGGACAGGTGCTCCGCTTTCTGCGATCCGTCAAGACGCGAGGCTTCCAAGTGGGGTTTCTCAGCAATCACGAAGGCGACGGCCGCCAAAGGCTTTTGGCTAGCCTCGATGGTCAACCTGTGGTGTTCAGTGCGGGGAAACCGTGTGCCTCGGGGTTTCGACGCGTATTGCAAAGGATGAACCTTTCGCCCAAACAGGTCGCGATGATCGGCGATCAGATCTTCACCGATATCTTTGGGGCGAAGCGCTTGGGGCTCTATACGATCTTGGTCCGGCCTGTCGATCCAGCGAGGGAGGATGCCTGGGTACGATTTCGCCGTTTTCTGGAGCGAATCATCTTGCGCTGGCAAGGATAATGGAGTAAGCTGTTCGTATCATCCCACCCCAGGAGGGGTAGGACTAGAAAGGACAAGTGATCGAGAGATGATTCAGCAGAGACTACGAGTAAAGGGCATGAGTTGCGAACACTGTGTGCAGACAGTGACGAAGGCACTGGAAAGTGTCCCAGGTGTGGCGAAAGCGAACGTGACGCTGGCTACGGGTATGGCAGAAGTTCAACTCCGTTCGGATCAGGTGACTGTCGAGCAACTTCGTAAGGCTGTTCAGGACGCCGGTTATGAAGTGGAGGTAACAGCCTAGCATGGAGCACAAACATCAAACACATTCAAGTCAAGATACAGAAACAACAGAGCGACTGACTTTGTCCATCGAGGGGATGCACTGCGCCTCGTGCGTAGCGCGCGTGGAGATAGCGTTAAAGAACGTTCCCGGAGTAGTCGATGCCTCGGTGAATTTTGCGTTGGAAAGCGCATCTATACGCTATATGCCGGGACAGGCTACTCCAGAAACCCTTGCCGAAGCGGTGCGCAACGTGGGTTACAACGTGCGCGAGGAACCTCAGCCAGCAGATCATGTATACAGTCCCCGACGCGATCACCACGCGGAAAACGAAGCGGCGCTTCGCCGACGCTTC
Source organism: Candidatus Fraserbacteria bacterium (assembly GCA_037442925.1). Taxonomy (GTDB): domain Bacteria; phylum Bipolaricaulota; class Bipolaricaulia; order RBG-16-55-9; family RBG-16-55-9; genus RBG-16-55-9. The sequence continues at coordinate 4,671 of JBBIPG010000044.1, forward strand.
ATCGCGGCGGCCTTGCTTACAGTAGGCATCTTCACCTTGATGTACTCAGAGCTATGGGGGTTTTCTCTGGGAATCCCGATGGAGATCGCCCTCACTCTGCAAGCCATTTTAGCTACGCCTGTGCAATTCTGGGCAGGGTGGCAGTTCTATTCTGGCGCATGGGCAGCGGCCCGACAGAAGACCACAGACATGAACACACTCATCGCCGTCGGCACCTCTGCGGCTTACTTCTATAGCCTCGTTGCGCTCCTCAGGGGCAGTACAGAGCTTTACTTTGACACAGCAGCCGCGATCATCACGCTCATTCTCCTGGGGCGTCTTCTGGAAGCGCGCGCCAAGGGTCGGGCCTCAGCAGCGATCAAGAAGTTGCTGGGTCTCCAGCCCAAGACCGCCCGCCTGCTACGCGACGGGAAGGAGCTAGACATCCCCGTAGAAGAGGTTCGCGTCGGAGATGTAATCCTCGTGCGGACCGGCGAGAAGATCCCTGTAGATGGCGTTGTCCTCGAAGGTCGATCCAGCGTGGATGAGTCGATGATCACCGGTGAGTCGATCCCCGTTGAGAAGATGGCCGGTGCAGAAGTCATCGGAGCCACCCTCAACAAGACGGGTTCGTTCCAGATGAGGGCCACCAAAGTGGGCAAGGAGACTGCGCTCGCGCAGATCATACAACTCGTCGAGGAGGCGCAAGCCAGTAAACCTCCCATTCAACAGCTGGTCAACGTGGTCGCCAGCTATTTCGTCCCCGGAGTGATGCTCATAGCTCTCCTCGCGTTCATCGGCTGGACGGTAGTAGCTCACAATGCACTGCTGGGGTTGCTGAGTGCCGTAGCTGTGCTGATTGTGGCCTGTCCGTGCGCGCTGGGATTGGCGACTCCCACGAGCATCCTCGTGGGCACGGGCAAGGGTGCCGAGAACGGCATATTCATCCGCAGTGGGGAGTCACTCGAAGTCGCAAGAGCGGTCACGACGGTCGTATTGGATAAGACGGGCACTGTTACTCGTGGCGAGCCTCGCTTGACAGATGTGTTGGCGTTCAATGGCTTCCAAGAATCAGAGGTATTGACGCTTGCAGCTTCTGTTGAAAGAGGTTCGGAGCACCCCCTGGCGGAGGCGATTGTAACAGGTGCTCGTGAACGGGGCCTCGCTCTTGCCGATACTCAAGAGTTCGTAGCTCTTCCGGGACGAGGCGTTCGGGCAAGATTGGAGCGCAACGGCCAGAGCCATCACGTGCTCTTGGGCAATGGCTTGCTGATGCGCGAGGAGAGACTCTCACTCGATGGGATCACCTCACATGCGGAACGACTCTCGGGTGAGGGGAAGACGCCGATGTTTGTGGCTGTCGATGGTCGAGTGGTTGGTCTGATTGCTGTGGCTGACACCGTCAAAGCCGAGTCAGCGGAAGCCGTATCCGCCTTGAAGAAGATGAGGCTAGAGGTAGTTATGATTACGGGAGACAATCACAGAACAGCACAAGCCATTGCTCGTCAAGTGGGTGTGGATCGCGTATCGGCTGAGGTGCTGCCCGAAGGCAAAGCGCAAGAAGTGAAGAAACTGCAAGAGCAGGGGAAGATCGTGGCGATGGTGGGCGATGGGATCAACGATGCACCCGCCCTTGCCCAAGCCGACGTGGGGATTGCCATTGGGACCGGCACGGACGTAGCGATCGAAGCAGCCGATATCACACTGGTCAGTGGAGATCTACGTGGCGTTGTGACGGCCATCGCGCTGAGCCGCGCTACGATTCGCAACGTGAAACAGAATCTCTTCTGGGCATTCATCTACAACGTGGTGTTGATCCCTCTGGCGGCGTTCGGGATGCTCAATCCCATTCTCGCGGCGGCGGCCATGGGGCTCTCGAGCGTGAGCGTGGTGAGCAATGCCTTGAGGCTCCGGTGGTTCCGACCGCCCGTGACGGTCGCTCTAGCGCACTGAGACTATTGATTTGCATGGCTGAAGCCTGTTAAGATCAGCAGGGTGATTTGTGATGACCAAACTCAAGACGCCCATCAAGTTCACCTACGAGGACTATAAGAACCTGCCGGAGTCAGAGACGAAGCGTTACGAACTCCTGGCAGGAGAGCTGGTGATGACCCCTTCGCCCACATGGAGGCATCAAGATATTTCGATCAAGTTGGCATTTCGACTGCAAGAATTCGTGACAAGTCACAAGCTGGGAAGGGTGGCTTGTTCACCGTTGGATGTGGTATTGGGTGACGATGTGGTTCAACCGGACATCCTCTTCATCTCGCACGAGAAGGCTGACATCATTCAGGAAGGGGAGATCCGGGGTGCGCCGGACTTGATCATCGAAATCCTCTCTGCTGCGACTGCACCGCGTGACCGCACGTACAAGCGCACGCTCTACGCGCGGTATGGTGTGCGCGAGTATTGGCTGGTCGATCCGGAGACTCGAACTATTGAAGTTCTTACATTGGGAGCGAAGGGCTACCGGCAAGCGGGGCGCTATGAGCAGGAGCAAACGCTCAAGTCTCCTTTGCTTTCCGGTTTGGAGATCCACTTGCATGAAGTCTTTTAAATGACCCTTAACGAGGCTTTGCGAACATTCCCAGTTTTTCCCAATTGAAGGATGAGCATGAAAACGTGAGTTGTGAGGTAGAGGTTCACCGTCTAGTGGCTGCTGAGGCGGAACCGGGTAACGAGGCGAGTGAGTTGGGCATTTGAGAGTCTAGTCATTGTCTGCAATACTGGCGCACGCGCCCGTCGGGCCACCCCTGCGCTCATGCTTATTTTGTATTGGACAACTCCCCCTCTTGACCCCGTGAAAGACTTGTGTTAAGATTTTTACAACTGGTAGGAGGAGAATAACCATGAAGAGTCTGATACTATTTAAGTTTGGTGGTCTCGCCATCCTGCTTGTCCTAAGTGGATGCGCGTTGCCCCTAGTGGATCACCAAGACAATCCGACGGCGAAGGATTCAACTGTGAGTTCTTTCTCGCTGACTGGGGTTGACGACACACTTACATATCACCGGATGCGCGAGCTGAGAGCCAAGATGTACACTCGCATAGGGGGCTTATTCGGGGAAGACGCTAAAGAATTCTTCATTCGCTATGAGAACGGCTATATGGTGGACGCCGCTACAAATCAGATCCTTGGAACTGTAGACCCTGTCACAAAGGTCGGTCAGATGACACTCTGCACAGGCAAGGTGCATGTCTTCTGCAAAGTGCTTCGAGGTGTCGGTGTGGATGAACAGAACTTCGGAGCCTGGGAAATCACCCATTATATCTTGGATGGAATTTCCACTCCCGCCGAGCAGGTGCCAATTTGGAGTGATCGTTGATAAAGAAAGATATGCATGCTCAGAGAGCTACGTTGTTAGGTAGTGTTATTGTCTTCTTGTTGCTATTTGGCTCTTATTCGGCCACTGCACATACGGCTTGCATACAGGGAGGGATATATTATGCTAGCCTGCCGGATTCCTGGATGGAATATGTCGGCTATTACTGCAACTACTACGCGTGTTACGATGTTTACGATCATGACATGCTGTATTACGTATCCTGCCAGTACCCCTGGAGCCCTACATTGTACATCGATCACTTAGATGTATTCCATGGAGACGGCAGGTTGGCTAGTAGCATATCAGCAGCAAACCATCGTCACGACGTGTACATAGGGCCTCCAAGTGGGGGCTGTAATCCTACCTGCCCCGAACCCTAGGACGTCCCAAGCAGGTCCTCATTGTCTGACTGTCCACAAAGTTTACCGGGGCTTGTTGCCAAACTCTAAGAACAGTAGAAACAGGCTTCAGTTGCTGATTAGCACCCATCTCCGTGTCCTCTTAAGGTTCTACGCCCTGGATCAGGGGTAGGGTTGCGCACAGGGTACGGGCGTAGCAACTAAGGAGGGAGATAGGGCACACCCAGTCGGTGCGATTGAGCTGCTGGTTCGAGGAGACAAGATCTTCTAGAAACGAGGAGAACCCTCGGAGTTTGATGGACATCGCTGGCGCACTTTCGGGGTTTGGCAACAGGCCCTGCAATAATATTGACAACTAAGCACATCGCACCCCTGGACCCAGCATCAAATTACAATTCCTCCAATGAACGCGCGCGAAAGTACGCCTGCGGATCCCGACATAGCTAAGCCTCAACTCATCATATAAAATAGCGCTGATGAGCGTCCTCAAGTATGGAATCATTTCCTTAGTAGTTCTGGTGGGACTCGCAATTCTGAGTTTGGTCACGTTCTCGTATTTCTTCCTCACAGCCGGCCAGCGCGTTCCCGCCATCAAGGAAGTCGTCACAAGCGACCTCATCGCACGAACCAGCCGCGGAGCCTTCCTCGATAAGCAAGCGCAAGTAGAAGCCGACACCTCGGCCCCCCAATTGGGGTATTTGGCCCCCGATTTTGAACTCAGCGATTTTGAAGGACAGATGGTTCGACTGAGTGGGTTGCTGGGGAAGCCCGTTCTTCTAAACTTCTGGGCGACCTGGTGCCCTCCTTGTCGCAAAGAGATGCCCGATCTTGAGCGCTTCCACGAACAATATGGCGACAAGATCGTTGTGCTCGGAATCAACTGGAACGATGAAGAGCAAGCTGCAGCTGAGTTTCTGAAGAGTTACGGCGTCACATACCAGAACATGATCGACCGAGATGGGAAAGTCTTTGTAAGCTATCGCCTTACGGCTATTCCCACTTCGTTCTGGATTGACGAAGCCGGGGTGATCCGTGGCTACTGGCTGGGGCCCATGTCCACCGAGACGATGGTGCAGGGCTTCCAGAAGACCACTCACGCCTTGGAAGGAGAACGGTGAAAGCCTTCGCTCGAGATGTGAGTATATTCTTCTCTTCCCCTTGGGTGGTCGGCGCGCTCTTGGCCCTCGCGCTGGTGGGTTTGATCCTCTCCCTCTCTCAGCCTCACATCTTACCCCCCACGATCTTCTTCGCCGGTGTCTGGTATACCCGTCTCTTGTGGCTGCTTCTCGTGTTCAGCTTGGGACTGCTCTTGGCGAAGGGACTTCGCACGACAGCCCGGCTCATCGCGCAGCGAGGTCTGGGATGGACAGTCCATCACTTTCTCACCTCGATCCGTCTGGCGATTGTGCTCATTGCCCTGCTCGTGCTGATCGGACTGATCAGCACCATCGTGCCACAGCTCGCATTCAATCGTGAGATCGATCTTCTGACCCGCTATGGACCTGAGAATTATTCCTGGCTGCGTTCTTGGGGCTTCTTCACGATCTTCAGCACAGGGTATGTGTATGGCATCATTGCGCTCTTTGTACTGAATCTCTTTGCGTGTACTCTCAAGCGCCTAAGGGCTTCACTGCAATACGTCCGCTTGCCGATGCGCGCCAAGCAACCAGAAGCGTTCGCTCACATGCCCTGCTATCGTGAGTTTTCGTTTGAGCCTGCTCGTTCCACATCCCTATGGGAACATGTGCGCCACACTCTACAGTCACGGGGATTCCGAGTTCGCGAGGAAGGAGGAGAGCTGCTGGCCGAGCGGTGGCGCTGGGAACGGTTTTCGATTGATGTCTTTCACGTGAGTTTATTGGTAGCCATTGGAGCACTTGTGATGACCAACACGCTGGGATACGATTATCTGCAAATCAACTATAAGGGCGATGTCTTCTCCGTGCGAGACAGGAATTTTCAAGTGCGCGTGGATGACTTCTGGAGCGAGAACTATCCTGGCACCGATCGGGTGATGGATTGGAAGACAAAGCTCACGGTGATCGAGAACGGGCGCGAAGTGAAGTCTGGCATCACGGAAGTGAATCATCCTTTCACATATCGTGGAGTGAGCATCTATCAGGCGGCCATGGGCGAGGATTGGCTAAGCGGGGCTCGCGTCACTGTTCGCGTGCAGAAAGACGATGGAACAGACTTGGGTGAGTACTCGGCCCAAGTGAACGAATACTTTGTGCTTCCTGAGGAAGGAATTGCCGTCAAAGTGGGTGCATTCTTGCCTGACTTTGCGCTGGCCAACGGCGTGGCCTACAGCAAGACTCAACGATTGCTCAACCCGGCGGCTTATCTTGAGGTCTACGATGAGAAGACCGGTGCACAGCTCTTCCGCACCTGGACCTTCTCACAGCTGCCGGAGGTGCAGCTCGTGGTGGAGAATCCCTATCGATTTTATCTTATGGGCATGGTAGCACCACAGTTTACGGGTTTAGAATTCAGTTGGGATCCGGGATTGCCTGTGGCGTATGTTGCCTTCGCCCTGATGATCATGATGCTCATTGTGAATCTCTACTTCAAGCACCAGATGATTTGGCTTCACATGGACGAAGAGGCAGGAATTTTGCGTTTGGGCGGCCGTAGCCGCAAGGGGGACTTCGGCCCCACATTTGAGTCGCTGATTGAGAAGATTCACGAGAGGGGTCTAATACAACAAATGTCACAGCCCCGACCAGAGCTTGTCTCTGTAGGGGAAAGGGAGGAACACCACACATGATCGACAGTACGTTCTTTTTCTTCTTGAGCACACCGGGATATTTTCTGGCTCTGCTCTTCTACCTCTTTGGTGCCGTCTTTACTCGACCCTCTAAGAAGCATACGGCCGAGCAGACCTTGGGCATCACCGCCACGCTGGTTCGTCAGCGCACGGAGATCGGCTGGGAACAGATGGCGCTTTGGATCACTCGTCTCAGTGTGCTTCTGGCCACGGTCGGCGTTATCTGGCGCACCATCGAGCTGGGGACCGCGTCAAACTGGGCGCTTTCCGTCTTCTTGCCTGTGACATCTACCTACGAAACGCTCACATTCATGGCGTGGCTCATTCCGCTAGTCTATTCAATTCTAGAACGACACTACCGTTTTCCGGGTGTGGGGGCGATCATCACGGGCATAGCGTTTGCGATGCTGGTAGTCGCTGCCTCGCCTGCCATTGCGCCTCGTCAGGTGGCACCGGTAGTGCCTTCGCTTCAGAGTTACTGGCTGGTCATCCACGTTCTCTTCCTGATCGTGGGCATCTCACTCTTCACAGTGGGATTTGGAGCCGCTCTGCTCCTGCTCTGGAGACGGTATCGAGGCACGGAGCCAGCCATGCTGCAGAAGCTCGAAGAGCTAAGCTACAAAGCGAACGCTTTGGGTTTCCCCTTCTACGGCATTGGAGGAGTGATCTTTGGCGGCATCTGGGCCAAACAAGCGTGGGGAGCCTACTGGGAGTGGGATCCTAAGGAGACGGCCATGCTCATCGCCTGGTTGGCGTATGCGGTCTATCTGCATGCGCGAATGCGCTGGGGTTGGCGGGATGTGAGGGTCGTGTGGCTCTCGGTGGCTGCGTATCTCGTCGTGCTCTACACCTGGATTGGGATCAACTACTTCGTGGCCAGTCTGCACAGTTTCACATAAAATCAGTACTCGCGAAAGGATAAGGGCGGTCGCTTGTGGCGGCCGCCCTTGGAGGTGAGAGGGTTAGTAGCCACTTGGCTCAGTGAACCTACCGACTATTTGGGAAAACCCTAGCAGCCGTGAGGGCCTCTTTCCCTCAACGTAGGCTCACCTTGCTTGAGCCAAGCCCAAGGAGGTGATACCGAGGCCACTATAGCTCTTAAGGATCTTTGAATCTGTGATTTGACTTACCTTCGTTTGTCCCGTCGAGCGGAGATGAGACGCTGCGCTTCTGCCAGGGCCGCTCGGCGGCTGCGGATCTCTCCGGCATAGATCCTCTCATGAAGCTCTTCCAGTAGCTGCCCGATTTCAGGACCCTTCGGCACTCCCAGCTTGAGAAGATCATGTCCATTGATGAGCGCGCGTGCTTGCGAGAGCTGTTCCAGTTCTTGCAAGTGAACTAACAGTTCTTCTGTAGCCTCGATTACAGGCAGCCAGCCTTTGGATTTCATGGCGCTCGCTTGACAATCGGCGATCATGAGTTGAATGAGCTTGGCAAAGTAGGGGAAACGTGCGGGAAAGTCAGCGATATTCTGTGATGGATCTTCGCCTTGGCGTATGAATTTCACCTGCTTGCCTCGCCCCATCTCCGGGAAATGTCCGATTCGTTGATGCTCTTTCACTAAGAATTCGACGAGCTTCACTTCGTCGTTGCTCAGGCGCAGTCTACGGCAGATCTCGCGGGTCATCTCTGCGCCGATGGCATCATGGCCTGCTGCATTCTCCCCACGGTTGATCTCCAATGCTCGGCCTTTCCCGATGTCATGCAGAAGCAGGGCCAACTTTACCAGCGGGTCCCCAATGAAGCGATCTGCGACTCGTAGAGCCATGAGCGTATGGGTGTATACGTCCCCTTCTGGATGGTATTTCTCCGGCTGGGGGACGCCCTTGCAAGCCACCAGCTCCGGCACAATGAGATCGAGCAACGCGTGTTCGTCGAGAAGTTGAATCCCTCGGGCTGAGCGGCGTGTGCGCAGTAACGCCAACAGCTCGTCGCGAACGCGCTCGGCAGAGATGAGCAACAAACCTTCATGGTGAACGCGAATGGCGGCGCTCGTCTCAGGAGCAAGTTCCGCATCCAAAGAACAGGCAAAGCGTATGGCTCTGAGCAGTCGCAGGTAATCTTCCCGGAAGCGCTCATCGGGGTTTCCGATGGTCTGGATGATCTTGCGCGTAAGATCGCGTACGCCTCCGACGAGGTCTATCACTTGCCCATCGGCGCGTGCCGCAAGCCCGTTGACTGTAAAATCTCGACGTTGCACATCGTGCTTGAGATCTCTTACTAGCTCTACGCGGGCGGGCCAGCGACCGTCGTATTCGCCTTCGGTCCGAAACGTTGCGACTTCGTACTCTTCTCCTTGTGGGCTGATGATCTTGAGGACGCCGAAGGCCGCTCCCACTTCGATGAGGCGGTGCCCTTGGAAAATCCTTCGGATCTCGTCAGGCATCGCGGAGGTGGCAATGTCAATCTCTTCTGGTTCGAAGTGCTCGTGTTTCTCCATCTGGGTGCGCACAGCGTCGCGAACGGTGCCCCCGATCAAGACGGCCTCATGACCTGCTTGAGCGAGTCTTTCGAGAATCTCTCGCGCGAAGGGGTGCTGCTCGAAGATCTTTTCTGTGTCAATCCAAAGCTTGCTTGAGGCGTTGCGTCTCATGCCAGGCGAAGCGTGACACGCTCTCCCACCTGCAACCCAAGTTTCTCCTGGGCATTGCCTTCTCGCACAGCGATCTCTAAGAGATCGTGGCTGTCGAAGACCAGGCAAAGCTCGTGGTGATGAGCGAATCCGTAGCTTTGCCGTAGGCGCACGGGTATTTCTTTCGTGTGCCTTCGTAGGAGCAGCTCTTGATCGAAACTCATATGCTCCTGAACGAGTTTGGCTGGAATGTTCGTGATCGTATTGCCAAAGCGATCAATGTAGATCACTTGTCCTTGGAGCTCTCGACTCTCTTTGAGGAAGCGGCCTCCTTGGAAATCGTAGTCGGGACGCGTCCAGTCCGTGATGGGAAATCCGAGCTTCTCCAGAGGCACACCGTTGGCCAGATGAGCGGCCACCGGCGCAAACACGTCACGTCCATGAAATGTGGAGGCGATGGCGCTACGGACATAGGGGGAGTTCGTGATCTCATACGCAGAGGGTATCCCCAGGCTATGGGCCGCTGCACTGAGTAGCCCATTATCCGGTCCGACAAAGTACTGTTCGCCTGCGGTCAAGATGAGCCCGCGGCGCTGGGTGCCCACTCCCGGATCAACGACAGCACAATGGACCGTTCCTGCCGGATAGTAGCGAGCCGTGCACCAGAGTACGAAGGCACCTTGCCGGATGTCGTGCGCTTGGATCTCGTGGGTGATGTCGATCAACTGCGCTTCGCTGATGCCGGCTGCCACGGCCCGCACGACGGCGGGATAGGGACTATTCGACCCAAAATCCGAGAGAAACGTCAGTATGCGCCTCATGTTCTATCCATCCCCTCCAGTAAGATTATAGGAACCATGGACCCCACTCTCCAACTCCCCCCGATACAAGAAGCTCAGTCCCGCGGGTAACGGCAAGTTGCTTGCGTCTTCCAGCTCCCTCTATAATCTGGATCAGCCAGAGGTGATCATTATGCACGATAAGAACCTGCAAGAGATGCGTCAGCACATGGAGAAATCTCTCAAAGTCTTGGAAGATGAGCTCAAGAAACTACGCAGCGGCCGGGCCAATCCCGCCATGATCGAGGACGTGCATGTGGAGTACTATGATACCAAAGTGCCTCTCAAGCACATTGCAAACATCACCGCTCCCGATGCGGGTTTACTTCTCATACGCCCCTTTGATAAGTCCCAGATCGGCACGATTGAAAAGGCCATCCTCGAGGCCAATTTGGGGTTCAATCCCACCAAAGACAGCGAAATGATTCGCATCGCTGTGCCCAAGCCCTCTGAAGAACGCCGTAAGGAGCTCATCAAGATCATCCATCAAAAGGCCGAGGAGACGCGGGTCTCTGTCCGCAATATCCGACGGCACCTTAAAGAACTATTCGAGAAACAGAAGGCGGACGGAACCCTCAGCGAGGATGACTACCACCGCGCCGTCAAAGAGATGGATAACATCACGCATGAATACACCGCGAAGATCGATCACTTGATGGCAGAGAAGGAGAAGCAGGTCACGACGCTCTAAGTTCTTCTAGATGTACTCCGGATTGGCCGTCAGCCAATAGATAGTGCGCGCGCCTATATTTACGGTGTGATCGGCCACCCGCTCCAAATCCCGAATCGACCAGAGCACTGTAATCGTGTTGCCCGCGATCCTTTTCGCCTGTTCCGAGGTATGTGCATGCTTGGCCCTTTGGATGATCTGGGTGAGCATTTCCGTGCGTAGATCCCAGCACCGCTGATCCATCACACGGTCTCGCGCAATGGCCTGTTTTGCGCGCGCCACATCTTTCGTTCGAAAGGCTTCTAGACTGTCGCTGAGCATCCCTGAAGCGATCTCTCCCAACTGAAGAAGTTCTTCTTTTGGGACCAGAACGAATGCCTCTGAAACCAGAGAGTATTCTCCCACATTCACGGCGAGATCGGCCACTCTTTCTAAGTCCGTCACGATCTTAAAGGCACTGATGATGAGTCGTAGATCCACGGCTACCGGCTGCTGAAGCGCCAAGAGGTCTGTGCACGTCTTCTCGATCTCTAGGGCCGACTGATCAACGGTCTCATCCCATTCATCTAAGCTCTCCGCCAGCGTTCGATCGTGTTCCCGCAGTGCCCGTAGCCCCATCTTCAGGCCTTCCATAACTCGCTGGCCCATGTCGTAGACGCTTTCGATCAAGCCATCCAGCTGCTGTCTGTAGCTTTCGCGCACCATAAGTTCCCTATGTTACCCGAATTTCCCGGTGATGTAATCTTCCGTCTCTTTGCGGCTGGGGTTCTCAAAGATTTGAGCTGTAGGTCCAAACTCGATGAGCCTTCCCAAGTAGAAGAACGCTGTGAAGTCGGATACGCGTGCGGCTTGCTGCATGTTATGTGTCACAATGACCACCGTATAGTCACGCTTGAGCTCATGGATGAGATCTTCAATCTTGGCAGTGGCAATGGGGTCCAGTGCAGAACAAGGCTCATCCATCAGAAGAACTTCTGGCTCGACAGCCAGCGCTCGGGCAATACACAACCTCTGCTGTTGTCCGCCGGAGAGGTCCAGCCCGGTCTTCTTGCGTAGATCATCCTTCACTTCCTCCCAGAGGGCCGCCCGGCGCAAGGCCTGCTCGACTCGCTCGCTGATTCTCGTGTGATAGCCGTTGACGCGCAGTCCGAAGGCCAAATTCTCGTAGATCGATTTCGGGAAGGGATTCGGCTTCTGGAAGACCATCCCGATCCGGCGGCGCACTTCCACAGGATCCACTCGGCGATCATAAACATCTTGTCCGTGAAAGAGCACCTGACCGGAGATCCGCACCGCAGGGATGAGATCGTTCATGCGGTTAAGACTGCGGATGAACGTGCTCTTGCCGCAGCCGCTCGGACCAATGATCGCGGTCACTTTGTGCTCAGGGATCTCCAGCGAGATGCGGTCGAGGGCACGCTGCTTGCCATACCAGAGGCTGAGTTCTCGCGCTTCCAGAATCGAACTGTCTGCCTGAGTCGTCGCGGGGGAAGGCACTGCGCGCATCTCCTCTTGATTTGCGACCATGCTACCACCTTATCTGGAAGCGGTTACGTAGTGCGATTGCCGTCGCGTTAAGTATAAGCAAGATTCCCAAAAGCACCAAGATCGCCGCGGCAGCAATCGTCGTGAAGCCTTCCTGCGGCTTGGTCGCCCAATCGAAGATCTGCAGGGGAATGACCGTGAAGCTGTCTTTCAAGTTGGTTGGGACATACGTGACGTAGAGAAACGCACCCAACAAAATGAGCAACGCGGCTTCGCCGATCGCCCGCGATAGCGTCAAGATCATGCCCGTGAAGATACCGGGGAGCGCATAGGGCAGGACGTGATGGCGCACGGTCTGCCAGCGCGTGGCGCCCACGCTGTAGGCTGCCTCTCGTACCCAAGGAGGCACTGTGCGCAGAGCTTCGCGTGCCGCCAGAATCATGATCGGCAGAATCAAGAGCGCCAAGGCGATGCCACCTGCGAGAATGCTCCTCCCCAAGCCGGCCGCCCGTGCGAGGATCTCTAGACCGATGATGCCGTACACGACAGAAGGCACCCCTGCGAGGTTAGCGATGAGCACCTGAAGGATCTCGGTGAGCGTGCTTCGAGAGGCGTATTCTTCCAGATAAAGAGCGGCGCCAATCCCCAGCGGGAAGGCGACGATGGCCATGACGAAGACGACGTAGAGCGAGCCCAAGATCGCGCTCGCGAGTCCGGCGTGCTCTGGATAGCGTGGCTCATTTAAGCTGGAGACGAATGCCCATAGGGCTCGCCAGGCAGCGCGCTGCACTGTGAGTTCTCCCTGTTGCTGTGCGGTAAAGGGCAGAGTGAGAATTTGACTATCTCGCTCCACCTGCAGAGTGATTGGACCTGAAGCACGCTGGGTAGCGATCACAATGGCTTCCCACGCCTGACGTGTCCCCGTGATAGACAGATCGTTTGCTGAGAGCAAGACATCACCCGTTTGGAGGCCAGCCTGCTCGGCAGGGGAACCGGGTGGAAGAGTGGAGATCACTACGCGAAATCGCCCCGGTGTGTTGGGGATTGCCTCCGCCCGTAGCTCTCCCAAGAGCTGCCTGCTATTAGGAACCCAGGCAATGGGCAAGCGCAGATCGCGGCCACCGGGGGCCTGCTCCACAGCCTCCCAAACTGCCGACACTCTGGAGATGCCTTGGCCTGCGACTCGTATGAGCGCATCCCCTTGGCGTAAGCCCAGTTTCTCTGCTCGTGAGTTAGAGGCGACTTGAGCCAGGACTACATACGGATAATATGCCTGCTGGCTGCCTGTGCTCGCCTGCAAGCTCCGCAGTGATAGAGAAAGTCCAGCATCCGCTGTGGCACGCATCGCAACCAGACGCCAGCTATTGAGGCCTGTCGTGATCAAGAGCACAGCCACCACAACCAGTCCCAACCCCAATGAAACGGCAGCCACCAACGCAAACAGCGCACCCTTGCTGCGACGCCACGCGCGCTTTGCTTCACTCATTCATACCTCTCGCGAAAACGACGAACGATGAAGTAGCTGGCAACATTGAGCAACAAAGTCATTACAAAGAGCAGGAGACCGATGGCAAAGAGGGCCGACCAGATGAAGGCGGTGGCTTCGTGATCTCCCGTGGCGATATTGACGATGGTAGTGGTGAGTGCCATCATGGGCTGTGTCGGATCAGGAGGCCAAGCCGGCGTACGACCCGCTGCCAGGGCCACGATCATCGTCTCACCGATGGCGCGTGACATGGCCAGAATGAATGCTGCGCCAATGCCCGAAAAGGCTGCCGGTATCACGACACGAGTGACCACCTCAAACTTTGTAGCTCCGAGTGCGTATGCTCCTTCTCGCAATGAGCGGGGTACGGCGTACAACACATCCTCGCTGAGTGAGGCGACAAGCGGCAGGATCATAAAGCCCATCACGAGTCCTGCCGAAAGGCCATTCCAGAAGCCAATCTCTGGGAAGATCCCTTGTAGCAAGGGCGTGATGAAGCGCAGGGCGAAGAACCCATAGACGACGGTCGGGATACCTGCGAGGATCTCCAGCAGAGGCTTTAGAGTACGCCGAGTTCGCTCCGAAGCGTACTCGCTCAAGAAGACGGCACTCAAGATTCCGAGAGGCAAAGCCACGATCAAGGCAATCGCCGTGATGACGAGGGTATCGGCCATGAGGGCGAGGACCCCGTAACTCTGGGGGATGGTGAGTGGAGCCCAACGGATCGAGGTGAGGAACTCCCAGAGTGAGACTTTCTGGAAGAAGGGCAAGCTGCCCAAGATGAACGTGCCGACGGTGACGAGGGTGATGACCACAGCGGCGCAACCGCAGGCGAAGAGAAGGCCTCGAATGAGGCCCTCCTTCACGTAGCGCCCGCGTGGTCCGTGCCGCGGAACTTTCATTACTGGCCGCAATGGCTCTCGTAGAGTCCTCGTATCTTCTCTCCATCAAGTCCTGATATGGTTCCACCGAAGGCCGTGCCAGTGACGCGGTTGTCCCAACATTGACGTGCAGCTTTGCGCAGCTCCTCGGGAATGTTGATGTACCCAACATCTTGTATGAACTCCTCATTCCCCAGGATGTTTTCGTCCAAGTAGAAATCAACGAAGGCGTCGACGGCCTCACGCTGGGCAGACTGGGCGTTGGTATAGATGAAGAGCGGTCGACTCAGCGGCGTGTACTGGAAGCTCAAGATGGTGTCCAACCTGGGCAGGATGCCTTGGCAAGCACCACCGGCATTCGCCAAGGGTTTCTTGTTGTTGGCGGCGCGACGAGCGTTGATCCCGTCCAGTACGTGCTGAGGCGCGTCGATTAACTCACGTCGCGGGTCA
>JBBIPG010000045.1:0-19325 GCA_037442925.1 Candidatus Fraserbacteria bacterium
TCGAGACTGGCTACTCGGTTCTCCCTCAGTATCAAGGGAAGGGGTACGCGACGGAGATGGTCGGGGGTTTGGTTCGATGGGCGCTCAAGCATGCCGGCGTGGATCGGATTGTGGCCGAGACAGAGTGGTCGAACCCGGCATCGGTGCGCGTTTTGCTGAAGGCCGGGTTTGTTCCGGATGGCGTGGCAGCAATGGAGGGCAGTGTTCGATTTCTGTATTCGCGAACGGCGTGAGCCGCCCAACAAGCGCTTTCACCTGACGCCGCTCCGCTCCGCTTTGCTGCGCTCCGCAACGCGGCTGAACCGCAACGTTGGGTGTACGTAAGGGGGAAAGCCACGGATGGACCACACTCCGGACAACGAACACAGGCGCCTTTTCATCAATGGTCTACGTGCCATGCGTGAACGCCTTGTTTGCAAGCAATGTAGAGGGAAAGAGATCAAGCTGATGATGGAGCTTGGACAAAGCGAAGGCAAGAAGCTTGATGTCAAGGTTAGCACTAGCATCATTATCCTGGTGAGTTGTCGCTTTTGAAGGAATTCCAAAGGCAAGTCACCGCAGGTAGAAAGCTTTCAGACAAACAGCTTAAGACCATCGAGCGTATCCGGCGGCGTATTAGCTCAGGATACAGACAGCGGCCGAAATTTTGTAGAGGATAACGAGGGATAGATAGCCATGAAGCAGCAGTATACAGCGGTCATCAAGCAATCCGGCCCATGGTGGATCGGCTGGATCGAAGAAGTGCCTGGAGTGAACTGTCAAGAGGCGTCGAAAGAAGAGCTGCTGGAGAGTCTCAGGGTTACGCTTCAGGAGGCGTTAGAACTGAACCGTCGCGAGGCTCTACAAGCCGCGGGTGAGGACTTTGAGGAAACGTCCATCGGGATATGAAACGCGGGGAACTCCTAAGGCATCTCCGCGCTCACGGCTGTAAGCTCCTTCGCGAGGGTAGTCGGCACTCTTGGTGGCACAACACGAGTTTGAACAAACGGTCTGCTGTACCAAGACATCGTGAGATCGATGACGATTTGGCTCGGAAAATATGTAAGGATTTGGGCATCCCACCTGCGAAGTGATACTTCATCTATGGGAACAGCAGCGCATCGGGCACTTACAGAAACCGGCTAGGTGGATACCATGAAAAAGCGCCTGCGTAAAAAGAAGCACCTGCGAGAGTTTCAGTAGATGGGGTTCAGCGTGACCTGTCGATTGCAGCCGGGAATATCTACTGCAGACTTCGATCGATTCGTTGATGAGTTCATCGCGCAGGCCATCGAGGCGCATGGCCTCGTCTTCGGCGGAGGCGGATCACCTGACCGAGGATGGAACGGCGTGGTCTGTCGCGATCACCGCTACGAGTCAACCAACGCAGCAGACAAGACAGCCGTCGAGAATTGGTTGCGTCAGAGAGATGAAGTTGCTAGCTTCAGGCTATCTGATTTCTGGGATGTATGGTACGGGCCAGATCCGTTTGATGACGAGCTCGACAGCTCCACTGGAGCCTTCTTGCCCTAGCAGATGATGCTGAGTATAATGTTTGCACCTTGCCCGGTAGCTCAGTTGGCAGAGCAGCCGGCTGTTAACCGGCGGGTCGTAGGTTCGAGTCCTACCCGGGCAGCCAAGAGTCTAGGCTCTTTCGTCCATGTCTCCTCCAAGGGAAAGACGATTTCACTTGCACTTCACCTAAGGTTATAATGCCTGCCAACGGTACCTATCTCACAAGGAGGCCAAGGAATGAAGAAGTTACTCGCAGCGAGCGTTCTGGCCGTCGTCGCGATAGTCATGGTGGTCAGCCCAGCATCGGCGCAATTCGGAGCTGGGGTCAAGGTCCCTCCGGAGGTCTTTCTGGCTTACCATATGTCGGAGAACCTGATGCTGGAGGCTGGACTTCCATTGGGAGGACTGGGAGGCTTCTTCCTCACACTTGCCGTTGATGCCAACGCCAAGCTCTTCTTCGCGCCCGTCGAAGTAGCCGAGATCTCCTTGAAGCCCTTCCTGGGAGCGGGCGTCACGATTGTCTCCGTATTGGACACTCTGGTATTCACCCCACATGGACTGGCCGGCGTGGAATATCATCTGCCGGATACTCCGTTCAGCCTCTTCGGCGAGTTGGGAGTAGGACTCTCCATCACGCCGCTGGGACTTGGACTGGGTGTGGGAGGAGCAATCGGAGCACGCTTCGATTTTTAGCGTCGCGTGATCGTGGCCATATAGATGTTCTGGTTGCGACAGCCCTGCGTGAGCGTCTCGATGCGAGTCGAAACGCAAGGAGGATTGCTCGGCGGCTGAGGCTGGACGTCTCGGTTGTCCGTCCAGACGACGTGTACCCTCTCGCCATCGGAGGCAAGTCCAATGTAATCTCCGATGAAGGGCAGCGCGCCGATGGAGGTATCCCACACCCTGAGATTAGGATTGAAGGATCGCTCTGTCACGCGCGCGCCGACCCCCTGCCCCTGAAGCGGGCAGCCGCTGGGATACTCCCTATAATAGACATCGAGAGCATCGCCAATGACTCCCCTCGGGCTGAAGTTCGGATCATGGCGACTGTCGTAGAAAGCGACTCCCACATGCTGCCCATCTGCAAAGATCTGGGGCATGATCTGATGCCCGCGATCGACGTGATCCACGCGGACAGGCTCCGTCCAGCTCTGGCCGCCATTGGCTGAACAGATGAGGAGCACTCGCGAGGTTCCTTGAAAGCGCGCGTCTTCCCAAGCAATATAAACGCCTCTCTCGTCGGCGGCGATCGTGGGGAAGCTCGTCGTGCGGAAGGTTTCGGGCCTACCGCGTGCTTGATCGTAGGGGGTGATTGTCTCGAGGGGACGCACGATATCAAAGCTCTGGCCCCCATCGCGGGAGGAGTTGAAGATCATGGCATCGCGGCTCGTCCCGAAGGCGAACTGCCGCCAGACGACGTAAAGCGTACCATCGGGCGCGACGGCCAGGGCGCACGTGCGGGTTGGGGCTCGTGTACCGCTGGCAATTACGGGCTCGGAGAAAGCCACTCCGCCATCGGTTGAGTGCGCGATAACTGTGATCTCTGCAAAACGTGACCAGCCTACATAGACGGTCCCATCACGTGCTCCGCCACTTTGATCCACGGCAATACAGGGCTTGTCGATGAATTGGCCTTGTCCGGCAGGAGCGCGGTTGACCACCGTGATTCGTTCAAAGTTCTTCCCATGATCGCGATACTTAGCTATGAAAACCAGAAACTCATTGTCATTCCAGCCGATGCCTCCCACATAGGCATTGCCTTGACGATCGAAGGCCACGACCGGATCGCCGGTGAAGAAGAGCGAGCGAAGTGGAGAGGTCTGCCCCTCGAGCGATGCATCCCCAGGAAAGCCGGGCAGAAGAGTGTTTGTCCACGTCTTGCCACTGTCTTCAGAGCGATAGTAACCTAGCCAGACATCGTTTCGCTCAGGGTCGACAGGGACAAGTCGCCAGTCGTTGCCTCCGGAGATGAGCACGTTCGGGTCGGTGGGATCGACAGCGAGCGGGGGCTCATTCTGCATGTAGTTCGCGCAATCTAGCTCTGCTGTGGGTCGTGTAGCACAACGCTGGTTGTTGTTATCTCGAATCACCTTGACGTTGGGCCCAACAACCAGAGCCGTCTCCTGAGGCAATCCCATGACAACTAGCCAAAGTACAAAGAACGACAAGGTGAGAAAGATCTTCCCTTTCATTGGTTGTGGACCTCCCTGGCGGAGAGGGTGGGATTCGAACCCACGGTCGACTTTCGCCAACACACGCTCTCCAGGCGTGCCTGTTCGTCCGCTCCAGCACCTCTCCGAAGAAATGCCATAGAGCATTATAGCGGGATGCACAGCGCAAGTCCAAAGTCTGCTACGAGCATAGCCAGAGAGTAATGCCAGTTACTCTCATCTTGTAGAAGAGGACAAGGTTCCTACATGAAGAGGAGCATCGGACGTTCCCATCGTGAAATGAATACATTATCTTAGGCAACCCTCGTCCTTCATCAAATTCGGTTCTTGCCAGATCCTATGACCAGGTGAAGTCTATGTCAGCAGGAGGACGAAGGTCGTTGCTGCTGGTAGTGGGGCTGCTTGCCGTTGTCATGAGTGGCTGCACCTTCCGGGTCCAGATGTCCAATGGCAGGGTATCCCAGGTCACGATTCCGGATCAAGAGATTCAACGCTTCCTCAACCGCATGGACTCTCTGACTCTACAGGTACTACGGGAGACTCAACAGTTGCAAGACGACGGACTCAGGCAAGTCGTAGTCGAGATGCGCCAAGCTTACTTCCGTTTCGTTCGGCATATCGGGGCAAATCAAGGTACACCGGCTAACCCCTCCGAGTTGCAACTGAAGGTGCAAGCGTTTGAGATCCAGATGGCACGGCGCCTCACCACACCGGAGCGGACGATACGATACCGCACCTTGCGCTCTTATTTCGAGCAACTGAAACAAGAGATTGGGCATTTCTATTCAGTGATTGAACGGGCGGCAAGGTAAGAGTGGTACGCCCGGGAGGAATTGAACCTCCGACCTTTGGCTCCGCAGGCCAACGCTCTGATCCGCTGAGCTACGGGCGCATCGAATGTCACTAGCTTAACGCACACCCAACTCAGCGTCAAGCGCAAGACTTAATCCCCGAACTTCCCCTCCAATTGAACCGTTAGCCGACCCCGAAAACGGAGGAGAGCCAACGGTCTTTCATGCTGCACCTAGCAGAGGGACGGCTAACCGAGGCAATGGAGGCGTTCAAGCTCTACGCACAGGTAGAAGGCCGAAGCCGAAAGACACTCCAATACCCCCAGAGCACCTTCGCTGGCGATGCATAAGATTCACCGAATTCTCTGCCGTCCTTCCAACCCTGGCTATAGTCTCTGATCGTTTGTGACTCTGTCTGGGCTCCGTGCCCAGCTGAGCTTTTTGGTACAGGGGTGAATTCAACAAAGACTCACGAACTCTTGACAAAAGCTGTTCTTCGTGGTATAAGTATATCAGAAGTTGCTCTCCGCTGGACTGCCGAAAGGCCTCTGGCGGAGTTATCTTTTTATGGCCCTCGCACCACAGATGAAACGAACGATCGCGTTCATCGATGGTCAGAACCTCTTCCATGGCGCCCGCGAAGCCTTCGGCTACACCTATCCCAACTATGACGTGATGGCCTTGGCCAAAGCCATCTGTAGTAAGCGGAACTGGCAGTTGACTCAAGTGCGCTTTTACACGGGTGTCCCAGATCCGGCAGACAATCGCTTCTGGTATGAATTCTGGTCCGGTAAACTGGGGAGCATGGGACGACAAGGCATTGCAGTATATTCTCGTACGCTGCGTTATCGCAACCAACGCGTAACATTGCCCGATGGCTCCGTGCACACGTTTCTAGCCGGTGAAGAGAAGGGAATCGACGTGCGCATTGCGATAGATGTCATTCGTCTCGCCCACCGCAACGAATATGACGTAGCCTTGATCTTCAGCCAGGATCAAGATCTATCCGAAGTCGCTGAAGAGGTCCGCGTGATAGCTCGTGAGCAAAACCGCTGGATCAAAGTGGCGTGCGCTTTTCCGGTAAGTCCTACCAGACCGAAGCAGCGCGGCATTGACAAGACGGACTGGATTCGGTTGGATCGAGCCACGTATGACGCTTGTATAGATCCCAACGACTATCGCCCCAGGACTCTGCGCGCCCCTTAGCTCTTCATTCCACTACACCCCTGATTCATTTCCTTCACCACTTGACAGCCCCAGGGCGTCTTGTGCTATGGTCAGGCATCCAGAATTGGGAGTGTTCTGCTCATTTGGACCTCCTTAAAGCCCTCTTGAGGCAGTTCGTTTTATCCGGTTTCCTCTCTGTTTGTCAAATCCGTATGGTCTACCCCCGCCAGCTGGCCTGTACGACCCTCTTTCGCTAGAACCTCGCACGTGAGTTTCCCCCGATACAGCTGGACGCTTAGTCTCTCATGCAACTCTACTTGATGGGCAAATTTGATGACGCACCCTTCTTCATTCTCGACAACGGCATAGCCACGTCGGAGCACAGCCAAAGGATTCATGGCCTCCAAGCGCCCCAAGAGCGCTCCCAGTCGCTCTCGCATCGCTCGCTCCCGCATACGATAGGCCCGCAGGAGCAATCCCGTCAGATGGTCAAACGTCTGTCGATACTCGCTCAGGCGACGGATGGGGCGACGAAACACGTAACTAGACATCAACATCTGCAACTTGACCTGAAGATCCCCAAGACGCGAGCGTTGTTGATCCACTAGCTGTATGAGCAATTCCTTCGAGCGACTTACAATCTCATCACGGTGGGGCACAACCAGCTCAGCAGCCGCCGAAGGCGTTGGAGCTCGCAGATCCGCTACAAAGTCGGCGATGGTGAAATCGATCTCATGTCCCACAGCCGATACGACTGGGATCTTCGAGTGGAAGATCGCCCGCGCGACGACTTCTTCATTGAATGCCCAAAGGTCTTCGAGAGAGCCGCCACCCCTACCCACGATGAGCACATCGATTCTTCCTTGTTGCAGATGATAGATATTGGCCAGCTCAATCCCGTGAGCGATCTCTTCTGCTGCGCCTTCGCCCTGAACCTTGACGGGGAAGATCAACACGTCCACCAGGGGATAGCGTCGCGCGATGATCGAAATCATATCCCGAATGGCTGCTCCTTCTGCGGAAGTCACGATCCCGATGCGCTCTGGTAGCGTGGGGACCGGCCGCTTGCGGAGCTCGTCAAAGAGTCCTTCCGCCTTCAATCGCTCTTTGAGTTTCTCGAAGGCCAGCTGCAGCTTGCCCAGACCGGCGGGTTTCATCCGACGCACTTCGAGCTGGTACTTGCCCCGCGGACCATAGACTGTGACCATCCCCAGAGCCAGCACGTTCATGCCATCTTCGGGCTGAAAGTCAAGATATAGACTGAGCTGATTGAACATGACGGCATTGATTTCCGAGGATTCATCTTTGAGAGTGAAATAGAGATGACCGGATGGATATTTACGAAAGTTGGAGATCTCCCCCTCGACCCAGATCTCCGGGAAGTTTACTTCCAGCAGTTCGCGCACAAGCTCGTTCAGTTGGGAGACGGTGTATAGATTGGGCTCATTCTCATCTCGGAAGGGGAGCTCGCGCATCTCTGCCATGGTGAGATGATGGTAATCCATCTCGAGGGGAAAGACAATGAACTCAGGACTTATGCAGACAGATGAAGGTTCCCTGCAGTCAAGCATCAAGCTAACTGCGAATTCTTTCTTTGCACTATCTCCTGCCTTCTAAACCGGCTTCTCACTACAGCCACCAGAGGAATATCCAGCACATTGAAAGCAATGAGAATAGCCAACACTAGCGCTATATCACGGTGGTCACTGGAGATGGCCAGCAGCATTGCAAGCACTAACGCAATCCAAGCATTGATGAAAGCAAGTGGCTTCCAGCGGAAGAGGGCGAGAGCGAAGAGAAACTCAAGGATGATCCCCAGGGTTAGCAAGGTCACTAGTCCCTCGGTAGAACGGAAGAAGACTTCGATAGTATCTACTGTCTCGATCGGCATAGTTATCTCTCTGCCCCTCCTTCCAACAGATTCTCTGACCCAGGCAATTTCAATGGCCGGTAGGATCGTTTCAGGAGAACAGCTAGGACCTGGAGCACTCCGAGAATGATGAGGATGATCGCTACTTTCGGATGGCCGTCCTCCAAGGCGAGAATAATCCATACGGAAAAGCCCACCAAAGAGCTGATGGCTAGGCCTAAGGGAAGGAACTTGAGCCCGGGCAACCTCGCATAGCGAGTCATGCCTGGAACTACTTTGCCCCAATCCTTGAGAATCACCAGAAAGCCCACCGTTGCATGGATTACACCGAGACCAAGGAGAAGCCACCCTCCTATTGAAGAATGCATGAAGCTGGTCAATTCTATTCCGAATCACCCCTATGCTGGCACCGTTTAAGATGGGCCGGTCTAACTACTGCGCCTATAAATCTTTCGCAACTGGTAAATGTACGCTGCCAGGCTCGCGGTTGCCGAGATGAAGATGATAGTGGCGATGATCGGCTCTCCATCTACTATCGCCTTCACGCCAAACAAGACCGCTGCCAAGATCCCACCGATATTCGCGATCGAAAGCTTTAGTCGATATTGTTCTGGCACTTTGGGTAGAGTTCTCCAACCGTTAATGCAGGCAGCCAGCGCAGATCCCACACCAGCTCCTATATTGATCCAAGGATCCATTGGAGATCGCTTCCTCTCTCTAGCCACTACCCCTATGGATCTTCTTCAGTTGGTAGATGTACACTGCCAGGCTAGCGGTTGCCAAGAGGAAGAGGACGATTGCAATGATTGTCTTTCCACCGATTTGCACCCTCAAACCCATCAAGACTGCTGCCAAGATCGCGCCGATGATCGCGATCGAAACTACCAGTCGATATTGTTCTGGCACCTTGGGCAAAGCCGTCCAACTATAAATGAAGGCAGCCAGCGCCATTAGGGCACCAGCTATGGCACTGAGCCAAGGTTGAAGCCAAGGCTGAAGCCACCAAGTCAGATCCATCGGAGATCACTCCCTCTAAGGCATCAGACATGGGGAGGTGGGACTACAACCACCTGTCGTTGACGATGGTGGCGGCGGTGGCGGCGGCGAGCCGCTCGTGCTACCACTTCCCTCGTTGTGACACGCTGTACAGTCAGCGACCGCCCCCCAGATGCCGAACGCCTCAGCCGCCAAGATCACCGCACAACCCCACAAACTAAAGACGCATCCAATCAGCGTCGTAGAGGTTACATATGCACCACTCACAGACGCGATGCAGCCAGTGCAGGCTGACGTGATCTGGGCCTGCACCAATCCAGAGGAGGATACCGTCGACTCCAAGTCTGCCAGTTGTAACACATAGTCTCGATGGTCGCCTAACAACTGTGATACTCTGTTGCTCAGCCGTGGTAGCTCTTGGTCCATATCAGCTAGCTGGTTTTGGAGCCTCTGCCTACATCGCCTACCTCCTGCCTTTGTTAAGCACACTGGTTCACGCAGTCGCATTATGCAGTTACTTCTTCACCTGAATGAACTTCAACAGCATCGGGAGAATTGTCAGCAGCAGGAGCAAAAGGGCTGCAAACAAGATCGGGATAAAAGCGGAAGCGTTAGCAGGCAAAGCCAAACCCAAAAGCCACTCAATCAAAAAGAGAGCAGCAGCAGCTAGAACGACGAGGGGAAGGAGTGTCACGAACCGTTTCCGTAACTCTTGCGGTGCTTGACCTCCGGGGCTCTCTAAACGCCTCGCCTTATGCACAAAAGCTACACCGAAGCCCACAATTAGCGCGAGTATCGCCACAAGTTGAATCATGAGGTTCATTCTATCAATATCAACAACAAGAGGGTAATCACACTCCCTAAGCTCATAATTCCCAATGTGATATTGACTGAGCGGAGAATCTCTAGTCTTTCCGTAAGCTTCTGCGAATCCGAGGTTTCTAACGACGAGATGATAGCCTGCCACCCCCCACCCACTTTCAACAAAAGGTAAAGAACAAAGAATTCGAAAAATAGTATCGCTGAAAAAGCCATGATTATTATATTGCGGAATTGAGCTTCCAGTTTGGGTATCAAAATATAAAGGCCAGCAGTAACAAGAACAGCAAGTATCAAAGGTTGGAACAACGAAATCCTAATGATCTGCTTTCTCAAATTGTACAAGGGGCTCACACTCCTCTCTCGGCCTGCTAGCTAGGGAGCAAGATCGCATGGTATTCTGTATTTAACATACGTACAAACGGCCCGACAAGTGAAGAGCCCATATGCTATCGCACCTAAACAAACAATCTCGCCAATGGGAGTGGGTTCAGCGAATGCTACCAGACAAGCTGCACCTGCTTGTGCGCCTAACCATCCGCAGACTGTGCTGCAGACTAACACATTAACGGTACAGTAGACGACATCGTCTTGTTGACCAGAGACCGGATATAACCTGAGTGACTCGATACGCCCCTTCAGCACAGCTGCTAGGCCAAGCCTATCAATCTTCGCAAGGACTTCTTGCCTATCTTGGTCGGTGAACTCTACACCTTCTAATAACACTTCCCGCAATATCTGTGTGTACGGATTATTGACTTCTCCAAGTTCTTCTAAGTCTCGAAGCGCTTCATCATGGAACGGGGCAGGAGGTAGTACTGGGGAGCTCAAAGAGTTGATTATTGACTCTGCTTTCCTATCAAATTCAGCTGTAAGGCCGACCCTCTCGTAGTGATCTACCATCTTTAGTGATAGCTCCCTTACCGTATCGATTTGGGCTTGGAGGTCGACAGGAGGGTGTAGTATCTCTTCTCGTTTGAGGTGGATAAGTCTTTTGAGAAGTGCTTTCTGGGATTTCATTACAAGTTTTAGGAATTGGGCATCAAGACCCAAATCCTTGCCTTTCGCTTGAGCCGCAAGTTGCAGTTGCCCACCAGCTGAGATCGGGTCTTTGTATGTACCATCTACACATCCCGTCAACCCGCCCAGCGCCACCAGCCCCGTCCCGACTCCCATCGCTCGCAGCACTTGCCTGCGGCTCAATCTAACCCGACCTTCCTTTACCTCTTCGTATGTTTCCTTGCCGCAACACATGACTTGTACCTCCTTCTTTGGCGAACTTCAAGTCCACCGGTAAGGTAAGGTAAGGTAAGGTAAGGTAAGGTAAGGTAAGGTAAGGTAAGGTAAGGATAACACAGATCTATCACTTTGTCAAGATCCTAAACAGTCATATTAGAATGGTGAGATCCCCCAAATCTCTAGGTATAGTATGTGAGCAACTCTACTCCATCTTCGGTGATCAGAATCATATCACTGTGGCAATAGCCTGCTTGAACAACAACAGGTAGGGTTAAGCGAAGATCAAGCGCCCCTTCGGTTCAGGGACGGGGCGCCCCAGCGCTTTTGCTGTCTCAATCCACTCTTGTGCGATCACCTCAACATTCTTCAAAGCTTCTTGATATGTCTTACCATCCGCCATGCAGCCAGGCAATTCTGGAATCTCTGCAATGAATTCCTCATCTTCCTCACTCCAATAGATGATCACTTCATAACGCATCATCATTACTTCGTAAGATTCGCTCCAGAAGCTTATCGCATCGTTCCACGCCAGATTATACTCCCCAGTAACGCGCATTGTCACCTCATCGATCTGATTTCGCCAACTTGAACTTGACCAAGTGTATCATTATTGATACGATGGTGTGTGCCCAATCAACGGAAGCGGCTCCCAGCAGTTTTCTTTAGAACTGCGACGGGACGTGAACCTGTGCGGGATTGGCTGAGGAAGCTAGATAAGGAAGATCGGCGTGTGATTGGTGTTGATATTAAGACGGTCGAGTTCGGGTGGCCCGTGGGAATGCCCGTATGCAAATCCGTAGGAAAGGGAATATGGGAAGTGCGGAGTAACTTGACAAGGAACAGAATTGCCCGTGTGTTGTTTTGTATTTGGGAAGGGCAGATGATCTTGCTGCATGGATTCATGAAGAAATCAAGAAAGATTCCAAAGGCTGATTTGGATCTGGCAAGGGAGCGCAAGTCCCAATTGAAGGAGGGATAACAATGGACAAGAATCGGCACATAGGCTCGTCATTCGATGAGTTCCTTGAAGAGGAGGGCCTTCGTACCAAAGCTGAAGAAATAGCCGCCAAAAGGGTTCTGGCATGGCAGATTGAGAAATCCATGGAGGAGAAACATCTCTCGAAGACTGATATGGCAAAGGCTATGAAGACGAGCAGAGCAGCTCTTGACCGCTTGCTAGACCCTGAGAACGGTTCAGTTACGCTTCAGACGCTGGAGCGCGCAGCAGCAGCGGTTGGCAAACGTCTGCACATTCAGTTAGTAGATGTGAGAAACCGAAGTTGTGAAGAGTAGGACTGGTATTCAGCCAGCGATGTTCTCAGCATCAAGGCGAACGAGCTCCGTCCCCGCCTGCCCTTCCAGCGCCTCTTGGGCACAATCAAGAGATGTAATGATCACTCGCGAGCCACCATTCTCCAAGAAGCGAATCGCGGCCTCAATCTTCGGTCCCATGCTCCCCGGCGGAAATTCCCCAGCTGCCAGATAGCGCTTGGCTTCCTCAAGAGAAAGTCTTTCCAGATCGACTTGCTCCGGTGTCCCAAAGCGCAAGGCCACGCGCTCGACGTCCGTAAGAATCATCAATACTTGTGCTCCGAGAGCACTGGCAAGACGCTCAGATGCTAGATCTTTATCAATCACGGCCTCCACACCCCGAAGTTGTCCATCCTCGCAGATCACCGGCACACCACCCCCGCCGCAAGCAATCACTACATGCCCTGCCTCCATAAGACCGCGAATGACCTTCCACTCGACGATTTCGCTGGGTTGAGGCGAGGGAACCACACGCCGATAGGCTCGATGGCCGTTGCCCACCCGCTTCACGACATAGCCTCTGCTTTCGTGCAGCCACTCCGCCTCGCTCTTGGAATAGAAGGGACCAACGGGTTTTGTGGGATCACGAAACGCCGGATCATTTGGATCTACCACGACTTGGGTGATCACTGTTGCTGCACAGGTCATCAGCCCTTCCCAGCGCAGGGCCTGTACGAGCGCTTGCTGAAGAAGATAGCCAATCTGACCCTGCGTCATGGCATCGCACACATCGAGCGGCAAGGGCGGAACGAGATCTTTCGCCTGCTCCTGTTGAATGAGTAGTTGTCCCACTTGCGGCCCATTGCCATGGGTGAGCACAACTCGACTACCGCTCTTCACGATTTGGGCAATCTGCTGACAACTGCGGCCAATGGCTTCGATCTGTTCCTCAAGGCTGCCCTTGCCATGCGGAGACACCAGTGCGTTTCCCCCCAACGCAATGACTATAGTCTCTGGCCTGTTGCTGTTCATGAGAGATTTTTGTTTAGATATGCTCGACCTTGATCAAGTTGGTTGTACCAGGAACTCCAAAAGGAACTCCTGCTGTGATGACGACAGCCGCACCTTTGGGCAACTGCATCTTCTCGGCGGCCGCTTCAATGGAGCGTCTGAGCATCAGATCTGTGTCTTTGTGGTACTCAATCTGGACCGGATAGACGCCCCAGACCAGCGCCAGCTTGTTCTTGACTTTTTCGGAATATGTTACCGCGATGATCGGGATGCGTGGGCGAAACTTGGCTACCAGCTTCGCCGTCGAACCCGACGTCGTCGAGGGGATAATGGCCGCCGCCTCAATCCTCTCCGCAATCTGGCAGGCCGACTCTCCAATGGCTTCCGTCACCGTTGTATGCTGGCCTCGATACTTATGATAGACAGAAGAGGCCTGCTCCATGCGCTGAGCGACCGCACTCATCACCTTGACCGCCTCCACAGGATACCTTCCAATGGCCGTCTCTTCCGAAAGCATGAGAGCGTCGGCACCATCCAGAATCGCGTTGGCTACGTCGGCCACTTCGGCGCGCGTGGGTGTGGGATTCTCCGTCATAGACTTGAGCATCTGTGTAGCGATGATCACGGGTTTTCCCATGCGATTGCACTTCAACACGATCTCCTTTTGTACTAAGGGGACTTCCTCCATAGGCATCTCCACTCCCAAGTCACCGCGAGCCACCATCACGCCGTCAGCAGCTTTCACCAGTTCGTCTATGTTCTTTACTGCCTCGCGTGTCTCGATCTTGGCGATCACCTCAATGTCACTGCGCTCCAAAAGATCGCGGACTTCCGCGATATCCTGGACCCGCTGCACAAACGAAGCCGCCAGATAATCCACATCCAGTTCCGCTGCAAACCGAACGTGCTCATCTTCCTGATCGACCATAGGGATATCGGCCTGCGGCACACTGACCCGCTTTCTCTCTCCCAGCGTACCGGAATTGGCCACGCGACAGACGACCTCCCCAGAGCGCACCTTCACTACCTCAAGTCGGATCTCTCCATTGGCCAGGAGCACCTCCATGCCCGGCTTCATGTGCTTAGAAAACCCCTGCTGGTTGATGGATACTCGCGTCGTATCTCCCAACAGAGGCTCTTCTGTGAGCGTCAATTCCTGTCCTGCCTTGAGCTTCACGGACTCCCCTTGGAGATCCCCGGTGCGCATCGCATGGCCGGGCGTGTCCGCCATGATGGCCACAGCTTGTTTGCGCTCTCGGGCGACGTTGCGGATCTTCACGACAAGCGCACGATGCTCCTCCTGGGTTCCGTGGGAGAGGTTGATCCGGGCCACATCCATTCCCGCTTGCATCAACTGAGAGAGTGTCCCCTCCTCCCAAGAAGACGGTCCCACAGTAGCCACGATCTTGGTCTTCTTCATAGCGAAACTCATACGCTGCGCTCAGTGTATCAATTCTTTTGGGCAAAGCAAGGGGACTTGTTCCGCTAGATGCCGCCACAGCAAGCAACCTGATCTAGATCATTGCCCCATCCCAAGCCATGTGCTTATCATGCTAAGATCAAGCCAAGAGGAGTGGACTCCAAAGCGAGGAGGTGTAGTATCCCGTGGCAGCGACTGTTACGGAGCGCTTACCCTGGTGGCTTTCACCTACACTGGTTGTCATAGGGCTTGGCGGGTTTGTGGTCTACGCCACTTGGGTGGTGTTGCTCGGTGCGAATTACGAATATACAGAGCAGGGCGCGAATTATCTTTCGCCGTTCTATTCGCCCTTGATTCTCATACCCAATCTCCCTCTCTCCCCGGCTATTTTGATCATGTGGGTCCCACTGGGCTTTCGCCTCACCTGCTACTATTACCGCAAGGCGTACTATCGCGCGTTCTTCTGGGACCCTCCGGCCTGTGCCCGAGGTGAGTTGCGAGGTGAAAAGTACAACGGTGAAACAAGATTCCCGTTCATCTTGCAGAATCTTCATCGGTATTTCCTCTACGGCGCGACTGTTGTCTGGATCTTCTTGGCCGCCGACACCGTTCGAGCATTCATCTTCGACGGTCGCTTCGGCGTGGGTGTGGGCTCACTCTTCTTCTTGATCAACATTGTGCTCTTGGGGCTCTACACGTTCTCATGCCATTCATTCCGGCATTTGATCGGGGGCAGCATCGACTGCTTCTCCTGCTCCGCAGCCAGTAGGATGAGGCATGGGGTCTGGGAACAAGTGAGCGTGCTCAACCGCAATCACATGCTGTGGGCCTGGACCAGTCTCTTCTCAGTCTCTTTGACGGATCTCTATGTGCGTCTACTGGCCATGGGCGTCATCCCCACGGAACTGAGAATCTTCTGAGATAGGAGTTTGCTATGGAGCGCTTCGATACTCGCGAATACGATGTGGTAGTCATCGGAGCCGGAGGCGCCGGTCTTCGGGCGGCGATCGAGTCCTCCGCACTGGGTGCTAAGACTGCACTAGTCTGCAAGTCGCTACTAGGAAAGGCCCACACGGTCATGGCTGAGGGAGGAGTAGCCGCAGCTCTGGGCAACGTGGACCCAGAGGACAACTGGAAGACTCACTTCGTAGACACATTCAAAGCGGGAAAATTCTTGAATCACTGGCGCATGGTGGAGATCTTCTGCAAAGAGGCCCCTGAGAGAATTTATGAGCTGGAGCGCTGGGGCGCGCTCTTTGATCGCACCGAGGATGGCAAAATTTTGCAGAGGCCCTTCGGTGGTCACACATATCGCCGCCTCTGCCACGTAGGCGACCGGACGGGATTGGAGATGATTCGCATCTTGCAAGACCAGGGCATCCATCGAGGCATCGATGTCTTCATGGAGACGACGATCACCCGCCTACTGAAAGACGACAGCGGGAATATCGCGGGTGCCTTTGGCTATGTGCGCGAGGATGGCCGTTTTGTGCTCTTTCGCACCAAGGCCGTCATTGCGGCCACGGGGGGACTCGGCAAGCTTTACAAGATCACTTCAAACTCGTGGGAGTGCACGGGAGATGGCTTCGCTCTGGCGTATGAGGCCGGAGCTGATCTTCAAGATATGGAGTTCGTGCAGTTTCACCCGACGGGGATGGTCTGGCCTCCGGGCGTGAAAGGAGTTCTCGTTACGGAAGCCGTGCGAGGCGAGGGAGGCATTCTCAAGAACAACGCGGGTGAGCGGTTCATGAGGAACTACGACCCGGAGAAGATGGAGCTCTCTTCACGAGACATCGTATCTAAAGCTATCTATCAAGAAGTAAAAGCAGGGCGGGGCACGCCGCATGGCGGCGTCTGGCTGGACATCACCCATCTCGATGCTGAGAAGATCAAGAAGAAACTGCCCAGCATGTGGGAACAATTCCACAAGCTTGCCGATCTCGATATCACAAAAGAACCTATGGAAGTCGGCCCAACGACCCACTACATGATGGGAGGCGTGCGGGTTCATCCGGAAACGCAGGCGGCGAGCATCCCTGGACTCTACGCAGCCGGCGAGGTTGCCTGTGGGCTCCACGGAGCCACGCGCCTGGGTGGCAACTCCCTCTCGGACTTACTCGTCTTTGGCAAGCGTGCCGGAGAGGCGGCCGCGCAGTACGCGCTCTCGCTCAAGAAGACGCCTGAGCCAGACATGTCACAAGTGGAAAGTGAAGCGAAGCTACTGCTGGCACCTCTGGGACGTGAGAAAGGCGAGAATCCCTACGCTGTGCAGAACGATCTTCAAGAATTGATGCAAGACAAAGTAGGTATCTGGCGAAATGGAAAAGATCTCCATGAAGCACTGAAGGCATTCCCGAGACTGAGAGAGCGAGCTCAGAACGTGAGCATCTCCGGCTCTCGCATATACAACCCCGGCTGGCATCTCTGCCGGGATCTTCTACACATGATCGACATCGCGGAGACGATCACAAAAAGCGCTCTAGAGCGCAAGGAGAGTCGTGGCGCACACACCCGAGACGATTGTCCCGATCCCATCGCCGATCCTTGGGGCAAGGTGAATCTCGTCGTCTTCCAGGAGAAGGACAAGATGAAGATACGCCACGAACCCGTGCCGCCGATGCCACCGGAACTGACCCAGCTCTTCCAGCAAAAGAAGGAGGCCACCAAGAATGCCTGAGGGAGCTCAGCAGGCAACGGTACGCGTCTGGCGCGGAGATGCCAAAGGGGGGCAATTGGTAGAGTACCACGTCCCCAGCGAGACGGGTATGGTGGTTCTCGATGCTCTCATTTACATTCAGGCAAACTATGCGCCGGATCTGGCAATTCGTTGGAACTGCAAGGCGGCTCACTGTGGTTCTTGCAGTGCTGAAGTCAATGGAAAACCTCGCCTGACATGCAAGACGCGCTTGTCGGAGTTCGAGGGAGAGACT
Source organism: Candidatus Fraserbacteria bacterium (assembly GCA_037442925.1). Classification (GTDB taxonomy): domain Bacteria; phylum Bipolaricaulota; class Bipolaricaulia; order RBG-16-55-9; family RBG-16-55-9; genus RBG-16-55-9. The sequence goes on from JBBIPG010000045.1 coordinate 17,160, forward strand.
ATTACGGTTGCACCCATGAAGGCGTTTCCCATCATCAAGGACCTCGTAACCAACGTCAAGTGGAATTATGATGTCGCCAAGCAGATCCCGCCGCTCAAGCCCAATACCGACAGCAAAGAACCCTGGATCATGTACCAGCGCGATGTGGAACGCGCGCAAGAATTCCACAAGTGTATAGAGTGTTTCTTGTGTCAAGACGTCTGCCACGTGCTGCGTACTCACAACAAGATGGCCCAATTTGCCGGGCCACGTTTCTTAGTGAAGATCGCGGCACTAGAGATGCACCCGCTGGATGCGGGCAACCGCTTGCCATTCATTAGAGAGAAAGCGGGAATTGGCTACTGCAACATCACCAAGTGCTGCACGGAGGTCTGCCCGGAGTCGATCACCATTACAGATAACGCCATCATTCCCCTGAAAGAACGTGTGGCCGATCAGTATTACGATCCCCTGCGTTGGCTGCTAAGAAGAATCACGGGGCGCCCATAACAACGGCACGAAGTTTTTGTCATGCCGAAGCTCAATAAGGCACAGAGAGAGCTATATGCGCAGCGGGTAACAGAGGTTGGCAATCTGGCCATTGCTGCATTGCTCTTGGGGCAAGTGATTGCAGGTGAGTTTCACCTGGACTGGACGTTGTGGGGCTTGGGCATCTGGGTTGTTTCTTACCTTACTGGTGGTATACTGCTTAGGGATAGGAGCAGGTGAAATGAATAGCGTAACGATACTTTTGATCTTGTTATTTGTAGCCATTGCGGGTTTTGGAATCTTCGTATACCTCAGTGATCGACGCGAATCACAAGAACACCAACATCGTCACCCTTAGCGGGTTGATCAATACGATTCTCCCACCATCTAAACAGTGAAATGAACAATCCCGTCATCCGGGGGATTCCCCGCGATCTGAAAGAAGCCAAAGAGAACCTACGCCATCGCCTCTTTCGCCCCGCACAGCGAATCACCCCTCAAGCTCTATCCCTGCGCAAAGCGAAACGGTTTCACCCGGTACCTGACGTGAACCTCGTCGGCCTTGGCATCGGCGAGAAAGTGACCGCAAAGAAGCGCACCGGCGAGATGTGTGTGAAGATTCTGGTCGCAAAGAAATTCCCCAAAGGCAAGATCAGATCAGCAGATCTCATCCCGGCAGAGATCGATGGTATACCCACAGATATCGAAGGCGTCGGATATCCAACAAAGTTCGTCATCCATCAACGCAAGAAGCATCGCCCCGTCCCCGGCGGAGTCTCCGTGGGTCTCGATCTTACCGCAGTCGGCTTTCGTTTCGCCGGAACTCTTGGTGTGATGGTCGCGGACAAGAACAATTCCCAACGCTTGTACGCTCTGAGCAACAATCACGTCTTAGCCAATGAGAATCGGGTGAACACAGGAGCCGGAGTGGTCCAGCCCGGCACACTCGATGGAGGCAAGAATTCAGATCGAATAGCGAGAGTGAGTCGCTATGTTCCCCTGAAGTTCGATAATCGCAGAAACTGGATGGATGCGGCCATCGCAGAATTCGATAAGCCAGAACAAGTGGACCGGAGCATTCTAGAGATCGGAGCACCCACAGGAATTGCCAACCCCAGCTTGGGTCTATTGGTGCGCAAATCCGGGAGAACAACAGGCTTAACAGAAGGGATCGTGCGTATCGTCAATTTTGACGTCTTCGATGTGGAGTACGATCAAGGGTTTGTTCGTGTGGATGGCGTGATTGTCATCGAGGGCATTGATAGTCCATTCAGCAAGCCGGGAGATTCTGGCTCGGCCATTGTGGACTCTAAAGGAAGAGTCGCCGCGCTTCTTTTTGCAGGGAGCGAAAAGGTCACCTTCGCCATCCCGATCCGGCGCGTATTACGGCGCTTGGGAGTACGAATTGCCACATAAGCGATTAAGAACATACATGACAAAACGCATGCCATCTCAAGCGGAAAAGGCCAAACGGATGGTCGTTGAACTTCTGAAAGATGAACCAGGCTTTGTGGGTGCTGGAATATCTAGGGGGACGTCAGGGCACCATGAGATCATCGTGCTGGTGAAGGACAAAAGCAGCCCCGTCTTAGAAAAAGCACCCGGAGAATGCGAAGGGATCCCGGTACGCATCCAGATCGCCGGGGCCCCAAAAAAATTCTGATGTAGGCTTTTGAGCCTGACCCTGTCTTGACAGCC
>JBBIPG010000046.1:0-18833 GCA_037442925.1 Candidatus Fraserbacteria bacterium
CGTTTGAGCGAGCTGGGGCAGCGCAAGAGAGCCGTGCGCTGCCTGGAAGAGAGGAAGGAGTTGGAGTACATTCTTACGTGAGGCAACGAATCTCATTTCGAGTACTTTCTTAGGTGAGGCAACAGGGGGTCCTAGTGAGCCACATAGAGAGAGAAGGCTTCACAGAGCCTCTGCACCTCCTGCTGGGCTTCCTTTTTCACTTCGGGGTCATCCGTTCTTCGCAAGACCAGATCCATGATTTCTGCGATGTGGTCCATCTCTCGTTCTCCCATGCCTCGCGTGGTTACCGCTGGCGTACCCAGTCGGATGCCGCTGGTGATAGCCGGTTTGAGCGGATCAAAGGGGATGGCGTTCTTGTTCACCGTAATCCCCACTTCTTCCAGGTGCTTCTCGGCCTGGGCGCCGGTCACTCCTTTGGCAGTTAGATCCACCAAGATGAGATGGGTATCGGTGCCGCCTGACACGAGCCGAAAACCTCGCTTGGCTAAGGCCCGAGCCAGGGCCCGTGCATTTTCAACGACTTTTCGCTGATAGACGCGAAAGGACTCCTTCAGCGCTTCCTTAAAGGCGACAGCTTTCGCCGCGATCACATGCATGAGTGGCCCACCCTGCATGCCCGGGAAGACCGCCTTGTCCACGAGTTTGGCGTGTTCTTTGCCGCAGAGAATCGCTCCGCCCCGCGGACCCCGAAGCGTCTTGTGAGTGGTGAGGGTGACAAAGTGGGCATGAGGTAGCGGTGATGGGTGGAGTCCGGCTGCACATAGCCCCGCGATGTGGGCGATATCCGCCATGAGGTATGCTCCCACTTCATCACAGATCGTACGGATGCGCGCGAAGTCAATGAGGCGGGGATAGGCGCTCGCTCCGGCAACGATGAGCTTGGGTCTTTCTTTCAAGGCGATGCGGCGAATCTCCTCGTAGTCGATGCATTCGGATTTGTGATTCACACCGTAATGGACCACGCGATAGAGCTTGGCGGAGAAGTTGGCCGGATGGCCATGGGAGAGGTGGCCTCCGTGGTCGAGCGCCATTCCCAAGAGCGTGTCACCCGGTCTAAGAACCGCAAAATAGACGGCCATATTGGCCTGCGTACCCGAATGAGGCTGCACGTTGGCGTGCTCGGCGTGGAACAGCTCGCACAAGCGCGCTCGTGCTAACTCTTCCACTTGATCGACATGCTCGCAGCCGCCATAGTACCGTCGGCCGGGGTAGCCTTCGGCGTATTTATTGGTGAGCACAGAGCCTTGTGCTGCCAGCACGACTTCGGATGTGAAATTCTCGGAAGCGATCAGCTCGATGGTGTTCTGTTGTCGCGCCAGTTCCCCTTGGATGGCTTGATAGACTTCCGGGTCAGCGCGCTTGAGTAGTTCTTCGTTCATGGAACGTTCCGTGTGGTGTGGATCAACCTACTCGGGTGAAGAGGGAGCGTAGGATGTCTCCATACATGAGCAAGCGTTCTCGGAATCCCTTAGAGAAGCCGCGCTTCTCTTCCTTCATCACGTGCGTGACCCCCTCCAGGAAGATGCGCTCCTCGGCCCAATTCTCTTTCAACGAGAGTTTGGTGAGTGCCATCTCCACGCCGAACTCCAGCTTTCCGGATTTTCGCAAACGATTCCACAATGTGCGATTCAGAACCCTCTGCCCCGATAAATAGGGCGCAATACTATGTGCAATATCGGTATTGAGTCGCCCATTCTTGAAGACCCCAACGATCATGTCCAGTTGCTTCTCTTCGTATCGCTGAATGAGCCGATCAATATGATCGGGTCGCAGTCCCACCAAATCCGCATCCAAAAAGAGGAAGACGTCATTCTTGGCACGGCTCACCCCGTGATCTAAAGCCGCCGCCTTTCCCACATTGCGTGGAAGCTCAACGACGTGCACCCCCAAGCTTCGAGCAACTTCGGTGGTGTCGTCCGTCGATCCGTCATCTACGACGATGATCTCCTCCACGTGCACCGCTTGCTTCAAAGGATAGATCACAGCTTCAATGCGTCCCGCTTCGTTATAGGCTGGTACGATGGCTGAAACCTTCATGATTTCGGATCGGCCATCACATTATACCCGTTGGAGTCTTCGACTGTCCAGAGCCCGTCCTATCGTAGAGGCGCTTCCAGAGCTGAGCGAGAGTCGGGCTCTTGGCGAGAATTCCTGAGACGAAGCGCGTCCTCTCCAGTCGCGCAAAGACCCGACTCTTGCCCGGAAAATCCAGCAAGATGATCCCGGGGATGATGAGCGCCCAGCCCGACAAAATCGGCACAGGCAGTAAGATGATTCCCACAAGAATTAAGAGCCCTCCGGCTAGATTGCGAGCAATACTCATCAACAACATCAGGAGGTCCGCTTCACATTGGAACCGAGAAGTTCTCTCTCGTAGTCGAAGACCAGCTGGCAGAGTTCCTCCACGATCTCGTCTTCGGGCACGCGCTTGACGGGTTTTCCGTCTTTGTAGAGCACTCCGGCCTTGTCTTGTCCTACGAGTCCAATGTGCGAGTGCCCGGCCTCGCCGATGCCGTTCACCACACAGCCGATCAGTGACACCTTGATAGGGGCTTCCACATCCTTGAGGCGCTCTTGGGCTTCGGCCACGATCTTCTCTAGATCGATGCCAATGCGCCCGCAGGTCGGACATGCCGTGAACTGCACCCCGCGCCAGCGCAGCCCCAAAGCCCCCAGAATGGCATACGCCACTTTGACTTCCTGCACGGGATCTCCCGTAAGAGAAACTCGCACTGTGTCCCCGATGCCTTCTTCTAAGAGCGTGCCAATGCCAAGGGCGCTCTTGGCAATCGCCGCTTCCCCCAGGCCCGCCTCCGTAACGCCCAGATGCAATGGGTAATCGACATGCTTCGTGATCAAGCGATACGACTCGATCATCACTCTCACATCTGTACTCTTGAGCGAGATCACAATATCTCTGAAATGGAGTGACTCCAGAATCCCGATCTCGCCCAGGGCGCTTTCCACCATCGCTTCCGGTGTGGCGCCCTCATGCTTGATTAAAATCTCCCGAGCCAGCGACCCGGAGTTAACCCCCACTCGAATGGGGATGCCTGCGTCTTTGGCAGCTCGTACGACCTCCTTGATCTTTTCGGGCTTGGTGATGTTGCCCGGATTGAGCCGGACTTTATCGACGCCCTGTCGGATGGCCTCGAGGGCCAAGCGATGATCGAAATGGATATCGGCTACTAAGGGAATCGAAATGCGCCTTTTGATCTCGTTCAAGCATTGGGCAGCGTCCATGTTGAGCACGGCCACCCGAACTAACTCGCACCCTGCGCTTTCCAGTCGATGGATCTGAGCTACCGTGGCCTCCATGTCACGAGTGTCGGTGTTCGTCATCGATTGCACGATGATGGGGTGGCCTCCGCCGATCATCACATCTCTGATCTTCACGGTCCGGGAGGGCCTGCGCTCGATGGCACGCATTAGAGCAGTCCTTTCAAGAGATCAATTCGTCGCACCACCCCGATGAGCACTCCCTGCTGATCCACCACGGGCAGCAGCTTGAATCCCTTCTGAATCATGAGCTCTGCCACGTAGAGATCGTCCTCGTCCTGGTTGACCTTGCCCACGGTGCGTACCATATATGCCCGCACGGGGTCGCCTGCCATCTCGCGCAGCTTCTTCGAGAACTGCTCGACCTCCGGCCAGAAGGACCCGCTTTGCAGAAGATCAAAATAACCGGGGAGTGCTGCTTGAATTACGTCTTTCTCGGAGATGAAGCCCACTACTCTCCGATCCTTATCGACGACAGGAAGCCCAGAGGATGCGCTTTGGTAGAGCATCCGTACAAAATCACGAATGGTTGTATCTTCACGAACGGCCGTGAACTCGCGCGTCATAAACTCAGACGCTTTCATGAGATCACACGTCCGAACAGACCGGCCACACCCGCTTTCTCAATCGCTACGTGCACAAACGTCCCGGTCATTTGCGGCCCTGCGGAGAAGAGCACGGTCTTGTTGTCGCGGGTCTTGCCCAGATAGCGATCCGAACCCGTTCGGGCTTCCCCTTCGACCAGTACCTCGACCGTCTGACCCACCCGCGCTCGATTCTCTTCGTCTGTGATGCGTTTCTGTAGAGTGAGCAGGTGCTCCAGGCGACGCTGCTTCTCCTCCAGCGGGATAGCATCGGGATATTTATAGTAACTGATCGTGCCCGGACGCGGAGAATACCTGAAGATGAAAGCGCCGCCAAAGCGCGCCTTGCGAACAAGATCGACGGTCTCTAAGAAATCCTGCTCTGTTTCTGTGGGAAATCCCACGATGATATCGGTCGTGATGTTCACACCAGGCACGCGGGCCTTGAGCGTACGAACCAGCTCCAAGAACTGCTCTTTGGTATAACCGCGGCGCATAGCGTCAAGAACCCGATCACTACCGGATTGCACGGCCATGTGCACGTGCTCGCAGACGTTGTTCTCCTCGCTCAATACATCGATCACATCCGGTGTGATGTCCTTGGGATGGGATGACGTGAAGCGAATTCGTGGGATAGCAATGCGTGTCAGCGCTCGTAGCAGATTTGCGAAGTTAATGTCGGGGTCATCCAGATCATTGCCGTAAGAGTCCACATTCTGACCGAGGAGCTGCACTTCTTTGTAGCCCTGCTCGGCCAGCTGGGTGACTTCTCGAATGATGTCGCCGGGAAGGCGGCTGCGTAGCAATCCCGTTGTGTAGGGTACAATGCAGAACGAACAGAAATTGGAGCAGCCCTCTGTAATCGTGACTTTAGCTTGGAAGGAACTCTGGCGCAGAAACGGGAGATCTTCAATGCGGTCAGGAATTCTCGAGAGAGCCATCACGGGTGCACCGTTTCGATGTCCATTCTTTCCCTTCTCTTGGATCTCACGAATCAAACGGGGAATGTCTGTGATGTTGGAGCTGCCGAAGACGAAATCGACGATTGGGCTGTAGTGGAAGATCTTTTTGCCGAGTGCCTGAGCCATGCAGCCGCCTATGCCTAAGAGCAAGTCGGGCTTCTTCTCTTTGAGAGCACCAATGACACCAGCCTCGGAATAGACTTTATCTTCCGCCTTCTCGCGTACCATGCAAGTGTTAAATATGACGAGATCTGCATCTTCAGGGCGCTGAACTAGCTGATACCCCTCGTGCACGAGCAGGCCAGCGATGCCCTCGCTCTTGTGCTCGTTCATCTGGCAGCCCCAGGTGTGAATGTAGACGCGCTTTCTCGTTTCCATAGCCACTTTCCCAACCTTTGCGTACTATAGCAGAGGGGTATAGGGCTGTCAACCACAAGGCTTTGACCCTTTCCCTTCTCAAGAGGTAGAATAAGACAACGAAATCTGAAGATGAGGAGGCGGCTATGGAATTTGAGCTGAGCGAAGAGCACAAGCTGCTGCGTAAGACGGCCAGAAAATTCGCCGAGGAAGTGATTCGTCCGGCGGCCGAAGAATACGATGAGCACGCGAAATACCCCCACGAGATCGTAGAGGAAGCGAAGAAGCTCGACTTCATCGCTCCTGCGATCCCGCAAGAGTACGGGGGAGCAGGGATGGATTTTCTGGCGCAGGCCATTGTGATTGAGGAGCTTACCCGAGGCGATGCGGGTATTGCCCAAGCCGTCACAGCGCGGATCTTCGGAGCGGATATGCTGCTCGAATTTGGCACGGAGGAGCAGAAGAAGAAATTCCTTGTGCCCGTGGCCAAGGGTGATTGGGTGATGGGCTCAGCGATTACTGAACCTGAGGCCGGATCGGACGTGGCAAGCATGAAGACGCGGGCGGAAAAGAGCGGCAATGAGTACGTCTTAAACGGGAGCAAGATGTTCATCACGAACGGAAGTGTCGCCCACTTTCTGATCGTCTTCGCCCGCACGGACTTCAATCCCCCGGAGAAGCATATGGGGATCACGGCCTTCATCGTGGAGAAGGACCGCAAGGGCTACATCGCAGAGCCCTTAAAGAAGAAGCTGGGCATTCGCGCCTCAGATCTGGCTGAAATCACCCTCAAGGACGTCCGAGTCCCGGAGACGAACATCGTTGGTCAACTCGGCATGGGGTTCTATCACTTGATGCAATTCTTCAGCCGGGGTCGGACGGCGGTGGCCGCTCAGGCCGTGGGCATTGCTCAAGGGGCTTTCGATGAGGCGTTCCGGTATGCCCAAGAGCGCCAGCAGTTCGGTCGCCATATTGTAGACTTCCAGGCGATTCAATTTAAGCTTGCGGACATGGCCACAGACATTGAAGCGGCTCGGCTCTTGACGTATCGAGCGGCATGGCAAATCTCTCTGGGAGGCAATCCAGCGAGGGAGGCCTCCATGGCGAAGCTATTCGCTTCGAGGGTTGCCCGTGAAGTGGCCAATGAGGCCTTGCAGATCCACGGTGGCTATGGCTTCATTAAAGAATACCCCGTTGAGCGTTTCTATCGTGATGCGAAGATCACGGAACTCTACGAAGGGACCAGTGAGATTCAGCGGCTGATCATCGTCCGATCGCTTCTGGGCAAGATCTAAACCAGATCCCGCTGCGCGATGGGATCTCGATGAGCGTAAAGCGCTCGGGGAGCAAGAGGAAGCATTTCCTTGAACGCCTATGGCTCGGGGACTATAATGCCCAGCCAGGGGCAAGAGGATTCCATGAGCAAATTTTTATTTGTTACCGGAGGTGTGCTTTCGGGGCTCGGAAAGGGCATTAGCTCCGCTTCCATCGGACTCTTGCTTAAGGCCCGTGGGGTCCAAGTCACCGCCATCAAAATTGACCCCTACCTCAATTGCGATGCGGGCACGATGAACCCCTACCAGCACGGCGAGGTCTTTGTGCTGGACGACGGCGGTGAGGTAGATATGGACCTCGGTAGCTACGAGCGTTTTTTGGATGTCAGCCTTACCAGCGATCACAACATCACGACCGGCAAAGTCTACCAGCGCGTGATCGAAAAGGAGCGCCGAGGAGAGTATCTGGGCCAGACGGTCCAGATCATCCCGCATATCACCGATGAGATCAAGAGCTCCATCAAACGCGTGGCCGAGAAGAGCGACGCCGAGGTGGTCATCGTTGAACTGGGCGGCACCGTGGGCGACATTGAAAGCATGCCCTTCCTGGAAGCTGCCCGCCAGATGCACCAGGAACTCGGTCACGAAAACACGGTCTTCATTCACACCACTCTTGTTCCCGTAGTCGAAGCCGTCGGCGAGCAGAAGACGAAACCGACTCAGCACTCCGTAAAAGAACTCCGCGCCATTGGGATTCAGCCCGATGTCATCGTGGGGCGTAGCGACGAGCCCCTCAAAGAGAGCATCAAGCGCAAGATCGCGCTCTTCTGTGATGTGCCCCTTGAGGCCGTCATCAGTGCACCCGATGTGGAACTCATCTATCAAGTGCCCTTGGTCTTTGAAGAACAAGGCCTCACAGATTACCTCATGAATCGCCTGAGGTTGCGGACCAATCAGCAGGATCTTAGTGAATGGAAGAGGTTTCTCGAGAACGCCCTCCATCCCGAATTACACATCACTGTGGCTCTGGTGGGCAAGTATACGGACTTGAGGGATAGCTATGTGAGCTACGCTGAGGCGCTCACCCACGCCGCCGCCAGCCAGCGCGCCCGCGTGGACATCCAGTGGATCGAGGCCGATTTCTATCGGGATGAACTGCTCGAGGGAGTCGATGGATTGATCGTCCCCGTCGGCTTTGGCCACCGTGGAGCGGAAGGGAAGATGCAGGCGATTCAGTATGCTCGCATGAATGACTTGCCTTTTCTGGGGATCTGCTACGGCTTCCAGCTGTCCGTCATCGAGTTCTGCCGAAACGTTCTGGGCTTGAAAGGTGCCAACAGCACGGAGTTTGAGGAACACCCGGCGCACCCGGTGATCTGTCTTATGCCCGAACAAGCGGGCATGAAAGAGATGGGTGCCACCATGCGCCTCGGAGCCCAGCCCGTAGTGATCGAGCGCGGCACGTTGGCTCACAGGCTCTACGGCACCACAGAGATCTCCGAGCGCCATCGCCATCGCTACGAAGTCAACCCTGAATATATCAAACCCATCGAAGAGGCAGGATTCGTCTTTTCGGGAAAATCTCCGGATGGGCGACGGATGGAGATCGGAGAGATACCAGAACACCCGTTCTTCATCGCCTCCCAGTTCCACCCGGAATTTAGATCTCACCCTACAAAGCCACGACCCCTCTTTGCAGGGTTAGTGAAGGCATGTCTCGCTCGAACCCCCAGCGACGCGGCTTCGCCTTCGTCGTAACAGCCCTTTGGGTTAGCGCTGTTCTGGGCCTGCTGTCCTCCTGTAGTAGCAGTTCCATCGAGGACGAACAGGCAGATCGTCAGTTACCCGAGATCGAGCTTCAAGGTAACGAACTCACTCATTACAGCGAAGAGGGCAAGCCCGTCTGGGTCCTGCGCGCACGCTCGGTGGAGTACTTTGAAGAAGCCCAGCAAACTCACGCCAGAGGAGTAGAGGTGCGCTTTTGGGATCGAGATGGTGCGGACGCCCTGATCGTCCAGGCAGACCAGCTTACGTTCTATCACCGTTCGGGGGATCTTACGTTCAGCGGGAATCTGCGCGCACGGGATCCTGCGGGTTTACATTTCTCTACGGACGCGGCGTACTGGGAAGAGAAAGCACGCGTGCTCCGAAGCGACTCTCCCGTCCATGTCGAGCGCGAGGATCTCACACTGACGGGACAAGGCTTCGAGTATCGCCCGGATGAAGGAACGCTCACGATCCAAGACGCTCATTTGAAGCTCATCCTCAAAGAGCAGCCATGACACTGAAAGCAGAAGGCTTGAGCAAGCGCTACGGCCGCCAACTCATTGTGGATGGAGTATCCCTCCAAGTCGAGAGCGGGCAAGTCGTGGGACTGCTGGGCCCCAACGGCGCGGGGAAGACGACCACTTTTCATTTGATCGTGGGACTGGCCGCGCCCGATGCCGGTCGAATCACCCTCGATGGGGAAGACATCACACGTGAGTCCTTCCACTGGAAAGCCCGCCAAGGGGTCAACTATCTTCCTCAGGAACCTTCGGTCTTCCGCAAGCTCTCTGTGCTAGAAAATCTGCTTGTGGTCTTAGAAAGACAGCATGCAAGCAGAATCGAATGTCAGAGATGTGCCGAAGAGTTGCTCGACAAATTGGGCATTCTACAGCTGGCCTTACAGCGAGCAGATACGCTATCGGCCGGTGAGCGCCGTCGTGTGGAGATTGCCCGCGCACTTGCTTCCACTCCGCGCTTCTTGCTGCTCGATGAGCCCTTTACCGGGGTAGACCCCCTTTCCGTGGAGGGGCTGCAAGAGATCATTCAACAGCTCAAAGGAGAACGTATTGGCATCATCGTGACCGATCACAACGTGCGTGAGACGTTGGCAGTGACTGATTATGTTTATCTCCTGCAGGGGGGACGGATCTTCTTGGAGGGAACTCCGCAAGAGATCCAGGATCACCCGCTAGCGAAAAAATTCTACTTGGGCGAGCGGTTTCAAATCTAATTGAACCTCATCCTGCCTTCGGCACCCCTCTCCGAGTCGGAGAGGGGCTAGGGGGTTATGCGTGCTCAGTTCCTGGCTTGAGTTCCTGCTGGTAGAGCCTTCCCCGGAGCATGAACCAGGCGAAGACAACAAAGATCAAGACGCTGATGACCTGAGCGATGCGCAAGGATTCCAGGAACGTCCCGCCTCCTGTGACGCAGGCATTGCCACCGGCCAGACAGAGTGCATCGCCACGGAAGAACTCCACCGTGAAGCGCAATACGGAATATAAGAGGGCATAGAGCGAAACCAAAAACCCGTCTTTGAATGGCTTGGTGCGCAGCCACCAGAGCAACCCAAAGATAAGAAGATCCCCGAACATCTCGTAGAGCATCGTGGGGTGGAGGTGCAGTTCGACGAATTCCCCTGCACCCGTGGGTCCCCTGCTGGCAGGCGAATCCGGAGGGAAGACGATTCCCCAGGGCAGATCTGTGGGTGTGCCGAAGGCATCTCCGTTCATGAAATTGCCGAAGCGCCCCAAAGCCTGTCCTAGGATGATCGCTGGAGCAATCACATCGGCGAACTTCCAGAAGGAGATCTTGACACCCCGCAAGAGTCCCTTCCAGGGCGTGACGAACGTAAAGAGATTCATGCCGCGGCTGAAGAGAAAGAGCGCGAGCGCTCCGCCGATCAACCCGCCGTGGATGGCGAGTCCCCCTTGCCAGATCTGATAGATCTCGTTGAGATGTCTTCCGTAATAGTCCCAACGGAACGCAACGTAATAGAGCCGGGCGAAGATGATGGCAATGGGAATCGTGAGCAAGACGAAATCCAGAAGATCATCCAGAGTTAAATCGAGATGGCGCCTTCTGACTTCGCGGTGGGCGAGAATGATGCCGACGACGATGGCGACCACGTACATCAGGCCATACCAACGAATCGACCACGGCCCGATATTGACAATCACAGGGCTCATAGGTTTCGGCTCGTCCTCCTTAAATAAGCATTGTAGACGATGGCCAAGAGATCTGTCAACGGATACGGAACGGATGAACGGATCACACGGCCCACAGACATCTGCTAATCCGCTTCACATCCGTTGACCGATACCCCTTGACTTTCGGAGTCGACTGTGCTAGATTATCATTTGAATATTTTTTCAATTAAAGGACGGTGCTCATGCTTCAACGAACTGTGCAGCATCTAGGCTTCAAGTGTCTCGGGCCAACGATCACGCCGGAGCGCATCTTGCGATTGCGCAAGGAAGTGCTTGAGAATGGAGAACTGCAAGCATTGCGAGGAATCTTGCACGCACTCAGCGGCCCCCTACGCTTAAAGATTTTATATCTGCTCCATCGCGAGCCCGAGTTATGTGTGTGTGATCTGGCCGATATTTTAGACGAGTCCGTCTCGGCCGTCTCCCATCAACTCCGCGTGCTCAGAAGATACGATCTGGTCAAGACCCGCCGCGATGCCAAGACGATCTTCTATTCGCTCAATGAGCCCGTCGTCCAGCGCTATTTGCGCTTAGAGAAGGAGGCTGTGCTTGTATGAATCGCTATGATCTCATCGTGATCGGCGGAGGAGCGGCGGCCTTCGCGGCGGCCACGCGCGCTGCGGATTTGGACGCCCAGGTGTTGATGATCAACGATGGCTTACCCCTGGGAGGGACGTGCGTGAATGTGGGCTGCATCCCCAGCAAATTTCTCATAGAAGCTCTTAAAGAATATGAACACGCTCGAACGGGTCGCGACGACTGGTTCTTCTCAAAAGCCACCCTCGATTACGCAAAACTCAAAAAGGGCAAAGACGCGCTCGTCTCAGCGCTGCGCCAACGCAACTACTATGATGTGCTTGAAGCTTTGGGCAACGTCACGCTGATCGAGGGCCGTGCGCGCTTCGTTGCCCCCCACGAGGTGGAAGTCAACGGCGAGCGTTTCTCATCGGAGCGGATCATCATCGCCACGGGTGCTAGGACTCTCATCCCGCCGGTCCCCGGCCTGAAAGAGGCCGAGCCCTTGACGAACATCACGGCCCTTAAATTAGAAGAGCTGCCGCGCTCGATGGCCGTCATCGGCGGTGGGCCTTTGGGCTTAGAGTTCGCCCAGATCTTCCATCGGGCAGGAGCGGATGTCTCTACAGTGGAGCTGATGGGCCGCATTCTGCCTCAGTTCGAGCCCGAGATCTCGCAAGCCTTAGCGGAGATCTTGCAACGTGAGGGCATGAGAATTCATGTGGGACATCGCCTGGTGAAAGCGGAGGGCAAGTCTGGCAGGATTCGACTCTACGACTCCTGCGGTTGCATTACGGAAGTGGATCGGGTTTTAGCCGCCACCGGCATCCGTCCCAATTCCGACAATCTAGGGCTAGAAAAGATTGGAGTCAAGCTCGATCCCAAGGGCTTCATCCTCACGGACGAGCGCCAAGAGACTTCCGTGCCCGGAGTCTACGCCGCCGGAGACGTCACGGGCAAGATGCCTCTTGAGACAGTTGCGGCCAAGCAGGGCTTCAACGCTGCGCACAACGCGCTCACCGGCGAAGCCAAGACTATCGACTATGATCTTGTCCCGCACGCCGTCTTCACGGACCCGCAGGTTGCTGCCGTGGGTTGGACGGAGGAGCGCGAAATGCAAGAGCTGGGGGAGTGCTGGTGTCGCACGCTCCCTCTCGAGGCAGTCCCTAAAGCCCACGCCGCGGGAGACACCCGCGGACTGGTCAAGCTCGTCGTTCATCCGAAAACCCGCAAAATCTTGGGCGCTCATGCCGTAGCTGTGAACGCCGCGGAGATCATTCATGTGCCGCTCTTAGCCATGCGAGCTGGCTTTACGATTGATGAGCTGATTGAGACCGTTCATGTCTTCCCAACATATGCCGAGGCCTGGAAGATCTGTGCTCAGAGCTTTGAGCGCAATCTCAAGACTATGAGCTGTTGTGTCGTCTGAAAGGGGGAGGTCTATGAAGAAGCAAACGACGAAGAATCTGAAGATTCTCTTGATCGGCGGGGTCGGGCTTTTAGGGCTGTTCGTGTTGGCCTTCTTCGCGCTTCCGGCGGTCTGTCCCTCGTGTGCGAGTTGGATCGGGAGACTCACGCCCAATGAGCCCTCTGCATCCCAAGGGCAGGCTCAACCCCTGAACGATACGACTTCCGTCGGGACCCGAGTGGGCGAGCGGGCACCCAATTTTGCACTGACCGACGTCGATGGAAATCGCTTTGAGCTGAGCGATCTTCAAGGCAATCCGATCATCGTGTACTTCTCAGCCAGCTGGTGCACTCCCTGCATCCCAGAGACTCAAGAGCTGGCGCGGCTGAAGGACCGCTACTCTGATCTTCAAGTTGTCTGGATCAGCGTCGACCCTCGTGGCGACTCCGTGCAGAGCCTGCGCAAGCATCGCCAGCGCTACGCCCGGCCCAGCTTCATGTACGCCCTCGACACCCCGACCAACGAGATCGCCAAGCAGTACCAAGTCTACGCCCTGGGGACGGAGTATCTTCTCGACCGCAATGGGGTGATTGCCTTCCGAGGAACTTTCTCGGTGGGGACGCAAACCTTTCAGCAGACGCTCGAGCGAGTGGCGAAAGAGCAGCCATGAACCTCGAGATGCTGGCCATCGCGTTTGGTGCCGGTGTCGTGACCTTCTTCAATCCCTGCGGGTTCGCGCTCTTGCCTGCATATGTCTCGTATTTTTTGGGTCAGCGCAATAATCCCTGTGAGTCACAGATGGTTGGGAGCAACGCCTGGCTTAGCAGTGGCTGGCACGGCCTCATCTTAGGACTGACTGTCAGTGCCGGTTTCTTCACGGTCTTCGGGGCGCTGGGCTTGCTCTTCTCCCTGGTCGGAGGCACGCTCATGAGATTCCTCGGCCCTCAGTTGCCCTGGATTGCGGCAACTATCGGAGCCCTGCTCATTGTGCTGGGCCTGCTCATGTTCTTCGGCTCCTTCTCGCTTGGGCTCTCTCTGGAGGTGCTGGCGGCGCGGTTCATGGGCAACCCGGCTCCTCGTCAGGGGCTTCTGCCCTACTATCTCTATGGGATCGGCTACGCGGTGGGTTCGGTCGGCTGCACGTTGCCCGTGTTTCTCATCTGGGTCATTCAGCCCTTGCTGCAAGGCTTCGTAGGCGGGCTGTTCAATTTCCTCGCCTACGCCAGCGGCATGGCCCTGATGATGGTCGCCTTGTCACTGACTATGAGCCTGTCGAAAGAGCTCATTCAACAACGTCTTCGTCCGTTGATGCGATTTGTCCAGAAGGCGGCAGCCCTGGTGATGATCGGAGCGGGCGCTTATCTGATCTACTACAACCTGATCTACGTGCGCATTTGAAAGGAGGCACAACGAACTATGAGCGAGATGGTGTTTACGCTGGTGCTGCTGATCATCACTTTGGGCGCGATGGTTCTTATCGTTGCTCTGACAAGACCGAGGAGGAAGCCAACGGGACAGACAGGAATAATCTCCGGGGCAACATCCGCTGTGTCCAATGCGGAACTCTTCTGGACGCTGCTGGCCTTGGTCACGGGCAACCCCATCTTCATGCTGCTCCTTAGAGCCTCTAACAAAACGGGGCAACCCATGCCGCCCGCAGAAGACATGATGCAGATGATGATGAACATCGTCATGACCGTCCATCAGTTCATGGCTTGGTATCTGCCCTATGTGCTCATCCCCTCGCTGGTGATTCTGTTGCTGATCACGCTTTACAGCCGCACGCGCTACCCAAGGCTCTTCAATAGAATCATTGCCGGGCTGGGGGCCGGGGCGCTGGGCACGATTGCCTTAGACATCTTCCGCTACCCGTTGGGCGTGCAGTTGGGCGGGCTTCCGGGTGATCTGCCCACCATGTTCGGCATGTTCATCACTGGAACGATGCCTGCTACGACGGCGGTGATTCTCATCGGCTATCTCTATCACTTCTTGAACGGGGCTGGCTTCGGGTTGACCTATACGCTCATAGCGGGCAAGGCCAAGTGGTATTGGGGATTGGTCTGGGCGCTCATCATCGAGATCCTGATGATGACTACGCCCCCGCTGCTGATTATGGGTGTGGGGCCATTCGGGATCAATCCACCCTGGTGGCCGAAGCTCTTCTTAACGAGCCTGATTGCCCATATCTCGTTAGGGATTGCGTTGGGGCTCTTAGCTGAGAGATTCGTGAAAGAGAAGGGAACGATCTTTGCCATTTTGCGCTCGAGGCCGGAAAGCTCATCATGAAAGAAAAGCCTCACAACTGCGGCCCCCTTATCCCTCAAGGGCCTGCCCTTACGAGTCACCCCGTCCGTGGGGCAGGCCCCCTCTCACCTCGGCTGTCTTGAGAGCAGATTTTATAACTTGAGAAGAAGGGAGGCAAATGTCGTGAAGCTTCGAATGCCAATTTATGTAGTGCTGATCGCAGTCGGGCTGGTGGCTTTGCTCCTACTCATGAGGGCCAGCCCACCGGAAAACCTGCCATCGGGCGCCGTAAACGCGAAGCACAAACAGACGAAAGTGGATTTTGTCTTCGCTCTCCCCCAGCCGAGCACGCTAGCGGGCATCGCTGCCTCTGCCGACGGGAAATATCTGGCGCTGGCGCGCAACTTCTGGTCTGAAAAAGAGCGAGCCAACCTGACCGAGCTCAGCTTGTTTGATTTAGAGACCGGCGAGGCCATGTGGTCAAAGGTGTACGCCAATCCCAACTGCTGCTCCACGCCCATCGTGAAGGCCACTCCCGACGGTCAGCTGATCTTGGGGGCAGGCAAGCAGCTGCATCTCTATACCCAAGACGGCCAAGAGCTAAAGACTTATAGTTTTCAGGAAGACAGCGAATTCGCCTTCAGTGCCGACATAAGCCGTGACGGGAAATTCATCGCTGCAGCGTCCAGTCGACGGGCCTATCTCTTCTCACAAGATGGGCAGCTTCTCTGGACATCTGACTCCAAGGACGTACCTTCGGTCGCGCTCTCCGGGGATGGGCAGTATCTGCTCGTGGCGACCTCACACGCTTTTCAGCTGTATAGAACTTCAGACCAGCAACTGATCCGGCGGGGGGAGCTGACGTACCAAGGCCCCATGGTGATTCCGGCCATCTCCCAGGATGGGAGCAGTTTTGCGATTGCCGGAAACCCAATGTGGGGTCAGGCAGATCTGTCAGTCAACATCTTCCTGCAGCAGAGCTCCGAAGCGCGCTTGATCCCACTCGGCAAGGTGAATGCCCCGAAGCTGAGCATAGACGAGCGAGGACAACTTGTTTTAGTCGAAGGGAATTTGGGATCTGAAGCGGCTCTTATCCCGACGGACGACGGTCGCCCGCGGCGATTCTTCCCGCAGTCAGATTCCGTTCACATGGCTGTTGATGCAGTCAGCGATCGCCTGGCAATTACCCATGGGAGAGTCGTTGAAGTGTGTCGCCTCTCAGATGATCAGCCGCTCTGGCAAACGCCAATGCCAGGGGCAATTCTAGCTCTTTTACTGAGGGGAGACAGGATTATCGCTCTGGGGAACGAGCAAGGCAATTCCATATTGCCCAATCGCGTTTGGGCATGGAGCGTGAACATCACTGTTAACCAAGGAGGCTGAGATGTATGTGCTGTAGTCGTCGTGATCTCTTGAAGGGAGTTGCGGGCCTGGCTGTGGCCGGCGGACTGGCACTACGCCAAGTGGAGTCTGCATTAGCTCAGCCGGTCCAGGGAGCACCTGGCGCGCTGGTCCGGATCGTTTATCCCGGCTGGTCGCGTTGGGAGACGGCGTTGGGCTCGGCCGTCTACACGCCCGTCGCCAAAGACTTTCAAGTGAGTTTAGAGCTGCGCGGGCTCAGGGTATTCAATCCCTATTGAGCTATCGCGCAGGCGGTCAGCTTTAAGGCCACACAAGCACCCGCTGCCACCCAAGACTTTTCGAGCGATGGAAGCGGCAGCGCACGGCTCAGCTTGACGATTTCAAATAGCGACTTGATTGTCAGTGACATGAGCAAAGATCTGCCGGTCTATCAAGTGCATATTTTAATTCTGGACTTAGCGGAGTCGCTGAGCGACTTGCCCAGCGATAGGCGTCCACCAGCGGTGCTTGGATTGAGCAACGGCGTGCCCTTGGCCTGTGAGTACCCCTTGGGCTTCGCCCTGCAAAGCTAATGGAGAGTGATGGCTATGCCCGGCTGTTGCAGCCTGCCGGTGAATCCTGAGGGTGAGTTGACGATCCCGCTGCCTGAGGAATTCGCCCAGAGGCTCCGGGAGCTTTATGGCTTGAAGGGAACTCCCAAGGATCTAGAGGAGCTGATAGCTCTAAGGCGCGAGTCGGGCCGGGTCTGGGTGCTTTCTTCGGCAGAGCTTTTAGTCTCGCCCACCCCAACGCGCCATGAAGTCCGCATGAAAGACGAGCGCCTCTATGTGCACTGTGCCCTCGACGCCCTGATGTACCCACTGATCACAGGGCAAGAGGCGGAGATTCAATCGCGCTGTCCCGTCTGTGATCACCTGATCGGTGCCGCCGTGCGCAAGGAAGAGATCGCCTCTTGGGCACCTGAGTCTGCCGTGCTCTGGCTGGGGGTCTCTTCCAAGGGCGGAGCTTGCTGCACAAGCGCATCAGATTTCAGCACCATTCGCGAATGTGTCTGCCCCTTCATCAATCTGTTTGACTCTGAAGGGCACCTGGAGGCTTGGCTGGCCAAGAACGAGGAGGTTTTAGGCGTAAAACTCTCGCTGCCCGAGGCGTTCACGTTGGCGAAGGGTCTATGCCCAAGGGGGTGAACGGATGCCGATAAAGTGGGATGATTTCGGCCATCTCCCCTGCTGCCCCAAGCAGATCAATTATCAAGCGAGCGAGGTGATCTACTGCTCCGGCGACGCTGCGGATCAGATCTATCGCATCCATCGCGGCAAGGTGAAGCTCTCTTATCTCGATGGGAGCGGCAGACGGTTGACCGTAGCCATCTTGGGTCCAGGGGAAGTCTTCGGGGAATCGGATCTATTACCTGGAGAGGAGCATCGCTTCTTCGCCGAGGCTTGGGAGGACGCCTGCATCTGTCCCATCGAGCTGAGGCAACTACGGGAACGCTGGCGTGAGGATTCGGAGCTGATCTTGGAAATGCTGCGGATCTTGGGGCAGCATGAGCACAAGCTGCTCAAGAAGCTCGTTCGCCTGCACTTCCAGAGTGTGCCACAGCGGATCGCCCGAGAGCTTTTAGAGTTGGCCCAGAAGTGGGGTGAACCCTCAGCAGAAGGCGTTGCAATTTACATCACTCACCAAGAGCTGGCCTATCTCATCGGTGCAGCTCGAGAGACGACTACGGCAGCGCTGGACTGCCTGGCGCAAGAGGGGCTGTTGGATACCGGCCATGGCCACTCTCAGGGCAAGATCGTGCTCCTAGATCTTTTGGGATTGCGCGCGGTGGCCGAAGAATGACGCCTCGTTCCTGCTAGGGAGATCCGCAGCAAGAAGACCCGGAGTCGCTGGACGAGCGTGTGAGCTGTAAGAAAGCTTACAGACTTCTTAGCGAGAAGGATGGTACGATGAAAAGTGCGCGGTGGATGAGAGAGGCGATCATCAGAGAAAGTGTCTTCCCCTCTCACCAGGCTGGTCCCATCTCTCTATGGAGAGGAGGTGAGCCCCATGGCCAAGCCGAAGCTCGAGGAGTTCCTCCAGCTACAGACAGAGCTGGCCCGCGTGCAGGAGCGCTTTGCCACACTCGAAGTGGCCGCGGAGGACTGCTGCAAGGGCGCGCTCCGAGCTACAGAGCTGGCAGCGAAGGTCGAACCGACGGCTCTTGCCGAGCCGGAGTTGCGCACCCAAGCAGAAAACTTGCGCAAGGCTGCCCAACAGCTGAAGGGCTTCGAGCAGACCCTGCGCACTCAAATAAGAGAGCTGCGCGAGCCGCTCATACAACTGGAGGCCTTTGGCCTCAAGCGAGAGTAGCCCCATCCTATCGTGCCTCCTTTCCCTCGCGCCCTGCCTCCACATCACCGCTTGGCAGCCCCCGGCCCAGGCCCCCTGGAGTCGGGGGCTGCGGCTATTCTCTGGAAGAGAAGGAGGATGATTCCTTATGATGACCGATGAAGAGCGCCGCGAGAAGGAAGCCCTCAAGGAGCGCCTTCTGGCCCAGCGGCAAAAGATCGTCGCTCAACTTGAAGCTGAGCGCGGGACGAAAGTCATCACTCTCATCCACCGACGGGAACCATGGTCAGAAGACGATGACTCGATCACAATTGAAGACAGTGAATTCGTGCTCATGGAGATCCATAAGACCCCTGAAGATAAACCCCTGGATCTCATCATCCACACGCCCGGGGGAATCATCCTCTCGGCGGAGATGATTGCCATGGCCCTCAAACACCACGAGGCGAAAGTGACGGCTATCGTCCCCTTCTATGCCCTGAGCGGTGGGACGCTGATCGCTCTGGCAGCGGATGAGATCTTGATGGAGAAATTTTCCATCT
>JBBIPG010000047.1:0-18192 GCA_037442925.1 Candidatus Fraserbacteria bacterium
TGGATCTTAGATCTGGTTGAGACATCAGGACCTCCTTTGTGAGTGTGATGACTCATCTTGAAGGAGCCCTCTTGGTGTCTCAACATTTCTACCTCACCCCTTTTTACACACCAAACTCTACACTACCTCGTTGAGGAAAAGTCACCGCCACGAGGCAGGTTTTTATTTGCTTCCCAGGCCTTTCCGAACTTCTTTAGTTCAGCAGCTGGAATTGATATCGTAGGCATTTTCTGTAGTGATAGCTTTCGCGTTGGCATATAAATAACCTCAAACGAGATGAGAGATTTATCTATAGATTCCAGGTCTGTGGCATAAATCCTCTCCTGTCTTAGGGGAATCCTCCTCTTCGCCTGTTCGTTTCCTCCTCTCTTCGCATTCGAATGATGCGTTATGGTATCAAAAGGCGACGAAGTCAGCCATCCCTAAATGATCCCCAGCTTGAACATTCCATAAAGCAATATACTCGCAACCAGCAACTGCACGAGCACAATCGGAATCCCGACCCGAAGCCAGCTCTGGAAGCGAATAGGAAGCCCCGAGCGCTCGCTCAAGCTCATTATATAGACATTGGCCGAGGCACCAATGGGCGTGGCATTCCCCCCAATGGCCACCCCCGCTGCCAAGGCCCACCAGAGTAGAGCCACGTTGGCCCCCAGTTGCTCCAGATTCAGAATGATCGGGATGAGCGCGATGGTGAACGGCACGTTGTCCACGATGGCCGACAGTAACGCCGTTCCCCAAAGCATAACCAGCAGGGCCACAACAGGGTATTCTAAGACGACAGCCCCCATCCAATCCGCAACGATCTTGAGAACTCCCGCCGCTTCAAGACCCCCCACAATGACGAACAGCCCCGCAAAGAAGAGCAACACATCCCACTTGGTGCGATGGAGAATTTCGATCAAGTTCGGGCGAATCCAAAGGAGCGCCAAGGACGCGCCGAGGATCGCGACCTCCGAGGGCAGAAGATGGAGGTCATCATGAATGACAAAGAGCACGATCACCATTCCGAAGACGAGAAGCATTTTCTTGAGAGTCGCCCGATCCCGCAGCGCTTCCTCCTCGTCGAGTGCCATCAAGCCTTGCGGATCTTCGACCTCATGAGCTACGTCACTGCGGAAGAGCCAGCGAAACGCAATGCTGGATGCCAAGCCCACGACCACCGCCACCGGCCCCAGATACGTGACGAAATCGAGAAAGCTCAGCCCCGTAGCTGATCCAATCATGATGTTCGGTGGATCACCAATCAGCGTAGCCATGCCTCCGATTCCGGCCATGATGGCCTCACTGATGAGCAGAGGCACCGGGTTCACCCGCAAGATCGAAGCAATCGAGATCGTAATGCTGCCTACGAAGATCACTGTCGTTACGTTATCGAGTAGGGCAGAAGCGATGAACGTGAACCAGCCCAGTGCCAGCATCAAGAGCCAGTAGCTGCCTCGGGTGAGCTTGGCCAGCCGGATGGCGATATACTCGAACATGCCTGTCCCTTCGAAGATCCCCACGATGATCATCATCCCGAAGAGTAGGCCAAGAGTGTTCCAGTCGATGGCGATGAGAGCGGTATTCTCGGGTGAATGACCTGCTTGGGGGAGGGTGTCATAGAAGCCGAGGGCCTTGCCAGCGAGGACCATGGCCGTCGCTCCCGCCAGGCTGATGATCGTGCGATGGATCTTGTCAACAAACAAAAGGATATAGGTGATAGCGAGTATGCTAAGCGAGACCGTAATGGGAGTGATGAGCACGATTCTTCAACTAGTCGATGTCAAGCTCTTTGCCCTCTTGGTCGTAGGCCTTAAACGAGAGCGCCAAGCTCCTTAGTTCCTTGAGGAGCACGCGGAACGATTCGGGCAGACCCGGCTTGGGATACTCCTCCCCTTTGAGGATGGCCTTGTAGAGCTTCACACGACCCTGAGGATCATCGCTCTTGAGCGTGAGCATCTCTTGCAGCGTATGCGCCGCCCCGTACGCTTCCAACGCCCAGACTTCCATCTCACCCAGACGCTGGCCTCCCAAGCGTGCCTTGCCTCCCAGGGGTTGCTGGGTGATGAGCGAGTACGGTCCGGTCGAGCGGGCATGGACTTTCTCGTCCGCGATGTGCTCGAGTTTGAGAATGTACATATAGCCGACCACCACGGGGTGTTCGAAAGGCTCGCCGGTACGTCCGTCGCGCAAGATCACCTTGCCGTCGGGCTTCCCATCGGGGTTCTCTAGACCATCCCCATCGGCCAGTCCCCGCTGCTTGCGCAGCTTGTGCAGCTCTGTGAGAATCTCCTCCTCGGGGGCACCATCGAAGATGGGTGAGGCGGCATACTCCCCTTTGAGATACGTGAGCCAACCTAGGTGACTCTCGAAGACTTGTCCTAAGTTCATCCGGGAGGGCACGCTCAAGGGATTCAGGATGACATCCACCGGAGTGCCGTCGGGCAGAAACGGCATGTCTTCCTCAGGCAATACGCGAGCAATCACGCCTTTGTTGCCGTGGCGCCCGGCGAGCTTATCGCCTACGGAGATCTTCTTGCGCTGTGCGACATAGACCTTGACGAGCTCGTTCACTCCGGCCTCCAGCTCGTCCCCTTTGTTGCGGGAGAACTGCTTGATGCGAATCACCTTGCAGCCTTCGCTCGAGGGCGGAAGCGTCTTGGAGGTGTTTTTCACGGCGCGCGTCTTCTCACCGAAGATCGAGCGGAAGATCCGTTCCTCCGGCGTGGGCTCGCTCTCACCGCGGGGCGTCAGTTTCCCAACGAGAATATCCCCGGTGCGTACTTCTGTCCCCACACGAATGACTCCGGAGTCATCCAGGTTGCGCAGTTCTTCCTTGCCGATGTCGGGGATATCGTTGGTGATCTCCTCCGGGCCCAGCTTCGTCTCCTCCGCACGCACTTCAAACTCCTGAACGTGAATGGAGTCCAGCACGTCTTCTTTGACAAGACGTTCCGAAATGACAATGGCGTCCTCATAGTTGAGTCCTTCAAAGGGCATGAAGGCCACCAGCACGTTGGTGCCCAGCGCCAGCTCACCACCGTCGGTGCTCTCGGCATCCGCGAGCACTTCGCCCTTCTGAACTTTCTGTCCCTTGGAGACGATGGGGCGCTGATGCAAGATCGTATCTTGATTGGAATTATCAAATGTCGTCAGCTCATACACCCGTTCTTTCCTGCCGCTTTTGACGCGGATCGCTTGAGCATCGACGTAGTTTACTATACCTTCCTCCTCTGCCAGGACCAGTCGGCCGGAGTCGCGAGCGGCTGCCCGCTCCATACCCGTGCCCACATAGGGTGCTTGCGGCTTAAGAAGAGGAACGGCCTGGCGTTGCATGTTGGCTCCCATGAGCGCGCGGTTGGCGTCATCGTGCTCCAAGAAGGGAATGAGCGATGCGGAGACACCCACCAGCGCTGAGGGCGCCACTTCGATGTAATCCACTTGCTCCGGAGCAACGTAGCGGATCTCTTCTTTGCCGGTGCGAATCTCGACCAACTCACCGACGAGTCTCCCCTTGTCGTCGACTGGGGTAGTCGCCGTGGCAATATGGAATCTCTCTTCGGCGTCGGCCATCAGCCACTCGATCTTGTCGGTGAGTTTGCCCTTCTCGACCTTGCGGTAGGGCGTCTCGAGAAACCCAAACTCGTTGATGCGCGCATACGTCGCCATCGAGGTGATCAGTCCGATGTTCTGTCCCTCCGGGGTCTCGATAGGGCAGATGCGCCCGTAGTGAGACGGGTGAACGTCGCGCACTTCGAGCTTGGCTCTGCGTTTGCTGGGGCTTCCCCCCATGGCAGAGAGTCGGCGCTTATGGGTGAGTTCCGTAAGCGGATTGACTTGTTCCAGGTACTGCGAGAGGCGCCCCGTGTAGAAGAGCTTGTTCAGCGCGCTCTGTACCACGCGCGCCATGACGAGATTTCGCAGGGGCTCCTCTTGATCGAGCGAGTACTTGCTCAAGCGGTCGGCTGTGATGCGCGCCATGCGCTTCAGACCCGCTCTCAGTGCATCCGCCGCCGTCTCGCCCGGACTCTTCACGCGCTTGTTCGCCAGGTGATCCCGGTCATCGCACAGCTGGGGATTGTCCGGAGTCTGGAGTAGACGCTCGAGGATGAGAACAATCTCCTCCAGGTGCAGTACGGTGTCGCGCGTATCCCGCTCCAACCCCAATTTCTTATTGAGCAGGAAGCGTCCCACGCGGGAGAGGTTATAGGTCTCTGGATTGCTGTAGAGCTGCTCAAAGTACTCCTGCATGGTCTTCAGAGACGCTCGATCACTGGAACGCAACTTGCGATAGATGATCTGTAGTGCTTCCTTCTGATCGGCAACCCGATCCTCATCCAGACTCTTCTGGAAATAGCGATGGACCAGGCGAAGGCGGGGCAGCTTGGCTTTGACGACCTCCTCAATGACCTCTGCGTTAAGCTCCTCGCCCTCGTGCAGGATGGTCTTGCCGTTCTTGACGGCCTCGCTCACCCGGTAGCCGATGTACCGTGCCAGTTTCTCTGGGCTGATGGGATTGAGCACAAAGTGGAAGCGGCGCATGATCTCCGCAGACGACATCCCGAAGGCTTTAAGCAGGGTAGTCGCGGGGACCGTGGCCTTGCGATCCAAGTGAGCTGTGATTCGTTCGCGCTTGGTGTCCAAGACGAACTCCAGCCATGCGCCGGTCTCCGGCCGGACCTGCGCATGGAACTCGTGGGGAGCCTCTTGGGTGAAGTAGACCCCCGGTGAGATGGCCAAGTGGTTGACGATGACGTTTTCACTGCCATTGATGATGAACGTCCCCCGATCCGTCATGAGGGGGATGTCGGCCAGGAAGATGTCCTCTTCTTTGACCAGCTTGCCGCCTTTCAGCAGCCGTCCCTTCACCCGCAGGGGTGCATCATACGTCAAATTCTTATCTTTGCAATCTTGTTCGGTCTTGTGGGGCTCAAGCCGACGAGGGTCGCGCAGCTCAAGCACCAAGTCATCCTTCCCATCGCTCTGTATGACAGAGTATTCTTTGAATATCTCGCGCAATCCCTGATTCAAGAATCGGGCATACGAGCGCTTCGGGTCTTCCAACAGATACGGCAGCGGCAAGACCCGTTTCACACGACCATAGGAACGCCTCTCCCTCACAAGCTCTCTCCTCTATGCACCGTTACTTTACTGCAACTCCACTTCGGCACCCATCTCCTCGAGTTGGGCCTTGATCTGAGTTGCCTCTTCCGGGCTGATGCCCTGTTTGACTACAGCCGGGAGTTTGTCTACAAGCTCCTTGCACTCTTTGAGGCCCATGCCCGTGATGTCCTTGATCTTCTTGATGAGCTGGACCTTCTGCTGGCCCGCGTTCTTGAGAACGACCTTCGCCATCGACGGCGCTGCTGCCGTGGCTCCTCCTTGAGCTCCCCCAGCCGCCGGGGCTCCTACTGCTACGGCCACCGCGGCCTGCGCGCTTACTCCGTACTTCTCCTCCAGCGCCTTCACTAAGGCGTGGAGGTCCTTCACCGTCATATTGTCGACGGCTTCTAAGATTTGCTCTGTCGTCATGTCGTTTCAGAGGCTCCTTTCTCTTCTTGTTCTACCGGTTGCGGTTGCTGCGATTCAGTGGGGGCTTTGACTCTCTCGACTTCGCTTACCACGACAACCAGGCTGCGCACGAGGGCCTGGAGTGTCCCAGCCAGAGCTCGAATCGGTCCTTGCAAAACACCAGCCAGCCGAGTGAGCAACTCCTCGCGTGAGGGCAGCTGGGCCAGCTCTTCTACTCCCTTGGCATCGACGAACTCTCCCTCGATGATGCCGCCTTTCACTTTGTACTGGGAGTATTTCTTGGTCAATGCGATCGAGAGCTTGAAGGCGATGGCCGGGTCATCATAGCCAAAGCAAAGACCTGTAGGGCCTATGAGCAGCGAATCAAGGGGCAGACCCGCACGCTGGGCTGCCAGCTTGGCTAGTCGGTTCTTCACGACGCGATACTCCAGATGATTGCGCTTATGCTCGCGGCGAAGTTCGACCATCTCGCTGGAGTTCATCCCCCGGAAATCCGTGAGCACCAGTGCTTTTGAACGCTTGAAACGCTCTTCCAGCTCCTGAACTTCCCGTTCTTTCTCTGCCGTAGGCATGTGTTAGAGTCTCCTCTCCGCGACGCGCCGGGCCAGTTCATCGGGGTCGAGCTTGATCCCGGGCCCCATCGTGAAAGAGATCGTGGCACGCTTGAGATATCGTCCTTTGACATCGGCTGGTCTTTCCTCAAATACGGCAGCGGTTAGGGCTAGAAAATTCTCTAAGAGTTGCTCCTCGCGGAAGGAGGCTCGCCCAAAGGGAGAGTGAAGTTGTGCGTATTCATCCAGGCGAAACTCCAGTTTCCCCTGCTTGAGCTCTTTCACTGCCTGCCCGATGTCCTTGGTGACCGTGCCCGTCTTAGGTGATGGCATGAGCCCTCTGGGTCCCAAGATGCGCCCCAAGCGGCTGACGGTGCCCATCATGTCGGGCGTGGCCACGACTCGATCGAAATCCATCCAGCCCCCCTCGATCTTCTTCACCCAGTCTTCCCCACCGACCCAATCGGCTCCCGCTTCCTCGGCTTCCTGGACGGCTTCGCCCTTGGCAAATGCCAACACCTTGACGCCTTTGCCCGTCCCATGGGGCAGAATCACCGTACCGCGAATGCGATGTTCATTCTTCTTCGGGTCGAGCCCCAAGCGAAACGCCACTTCCGCGGTCTCGTCGAACTTGGCCGAGGCCGTCTGCTTCAAGAGATGGATGGCTTCATTCACAGGGTAGAGCTGGCTTCGGTCGACTTTCTCTCGTACCGCCAAAAAACGCTTGCCGTGATGCATCGTTTACGCACTCTCCACGACTTCGATTCCCATATTGCGGGCTGTGCCCGCGATGACGCGCTGTGCGGCTTCGAGGTTGTCCGTGTTGAGATCGGGCAGCTTCATCTCGGCGATCTTGCGCAGCTGGTCGCGGGTGATCTTGCCCACCTTCTGGCTGTTGGGGGTTCCTGAGCCTTTTGAGACACCGGCCGCTCGCTTGAGCAGTTCACTGGCTGGGGGTTTTTTCAGCACGAAATCGAACTTCTTGTCAAAATAGACGTAGATCTGGACAGGGATGAGCAGGCCCTTCTCTAGATCTTTCGTGGCCTCATTGAACCTCTTGCAGAAGTCCATGATGTTCACCTTGTGCTCACCCAGGGCCGGGCCCACAGGAGGAGCGGGCGTGGCTCCCCCGGCGGGGATCTGCAGCTTGATCACAGCGTCCACTCTCTTGCCCGGTGCCGGCATGGTCTATCCCTCTCCTTCTTCTGTTCTGGCCTCACAGTTTCTCGATGCCCTCAAAGCCTAGCTTCACCGGCGTCTCTCGACCGAAGATCTTGACCATCACGGTCACTTCTTCCTTCTCCTTGTCGATCTCCACGATCTCGCCGGTGAAGTCCGCAAACGGACCTTCCACGATCTCCACGACCTCACCGAGGTCGAAGTCGACCTCGATCACCGGCTGCTCGCGCTGGGCAGGAGCGGGAGTCTCCAGGAAGCCTGCCTTGCGCTTGACGACTTTCATATCATCCTCAGGAAGCGGCAGCGGCGGATCCCCCACAAAGCGAGCCTTAAGATCGCTCACCAGATCCAGAATCTCCTCGCTGATCTCCATCTTCCCGAAGACATAGCCCGGGAAGAGGCGGCGCTTCTCGATCCGCTGCACGGTGATCACCCGTTTGTCTTTGTACTCCTTGATCTTGACCATTCCCGACGCTTTCGAATCCATGCGATCTTCCTTCTCGATGAGATCGCCCTTCGTAAGCTTCATGCCCTCTTTGAGCTTGACCAAGTAGCGCTCGGGGACCTCTTCGATCACCTGTTCGCCATCGGGTTTCTCGAGCACGATCCTGCGGATGCGCGAGCGGTCGACAATCTTCCCTTTCACTTTCGTGAAGAATTTCGGGTCACGATCCGTCGTGAGCGGCACATTGGCCGGGACTTTCTCACCCACCCGAATGTCACGCCGAATTCGCTTGTCCTCGGGGATATTGTAGACCTCCTCGTTGCGATTGGTGAGTTCAATGATCACCCGCTGCAGCGCCTCCATGCTCACGACCTTCGCATCGTATTCGAGGGTCCGTTCCGACTTGACCGCGAGCAGCTCTCCTCGGTTGATCCGCTGGTTCGACTCCACCTTAAGCTCATAGTCGTACGGGACGCGATACTCTGCCGCGCGCCCCCGTCGGCTCTTGGAAGTGATCACTTCCTCAACGGGAGCCAAGAAGTAGCTCTCCTCGCCGTTGATGTGGAAGCACTCGAAGCGTTTCGCCAAGCCCATCTCGCGGACCCTCTTGTCCAGCTCTTCCTTGACTTTGAGCTCTGAGCCGGCATAGGTCTGAATCGCATACCATTTCTTCATAGGGCTCCCGCGCTTCGTATGCCAAAGATCTGGAAGAGCTCCCGAACGACGGCGGAGAAGGAGACATCATAGACGAAGATGATCACGGTGAGGACCACAACCATGGAGATGACCAACACCGTGAGCACCAAGGTCTCCAGCCGACTCGGCCAGCTGATCTTGGAGAACTCGCCACGTACTTCTCGAAAGAACTGCATCACTCGTTCGAGCATCGTTGGCAGGCCCGGGAGGAGTTGAACCCCCAACCTGCGGATTTGGAGTCCGCTGCTCTGCCAATTGAGCTACGGGCCTACACACCCCCGTGTTATACTTCTTTATGCGGTGTATGCTTGCGGCACCACTTGCAGTATTTACTCAACTCCAGCTTGTTGCGCACCGTCTTTGGGTTTTTCGTCGTGTGGTAGTTACGACGGCGGCACTGGGTACACGCGAGCGTCACATGCTCAGCCATAGCCGTTCATCGCCTACTCGATGATCTTGGTGACCACGCCCGCGCCCACGGTCCGTCCCCCCTCGCGGATGGCGAAGCGCAACCCCTCTTCCATGGCGATGTGCTTGATGAGTTCGCCCGTGATGCGCACGTTGTCTCCGGGCATCACCATCTCGACGCCGTTGGGCAGCGTGATGTTGCCCGTGACGTCGGTCGTGCGGAAGTAGAACTGGGGCTTATATCCCGTAAAGAACGGGGTGTGACGGCCGCCCTCGTCCTTGGAGAGCACATAGACCTCGGCTTCGAACTTCGTGTGGGGCGTGATCGTGTTGGGAGCTGCCAAGACCATGCCGCGCTCGACGTCCTCTTTCTCAATGCCTCGAAGCAGCACACCGACGTTGTCACCGGCGATGACGTTATCCAGGGTCTTATTGAACATCTCCAAGCTGGTCGCCACCGTCTTTACCGGCTTCTCGCGCAGCCCGACCAGTTCGACCTCTTGACCGGGCAGAAGCTGGCCACGATCGACTTTGCCGGTCACGACCGTACCACGGCCCTTGATTGAGAAGACGTCTTCGATCGGCATGAGGAACGGTTTATCGGTCTCTCGCTTCGGCTCGGGGATGAACTCATCTAAAGCGTTGAGCAGATCCATGATGGGCTGGGTGGCCTTGGGATCATTCGGGTTTTCCAGCGCCCTCTTGGCCGAACCGCGGATGACCGGGATCTTGTCGCCGGGGAACTGGTACTTCTTTAGTAGGTCACGCACTTCGATCTCTACTAGATCTACCAACTCGGGGTCATCAACCAGGTCAACCTTATTGAGGAAGACGACCAGCGAGGGCACGTTCACTTGGCGGGCCAAAAGAACGTGTTCGCGCGTCTGGGGCATGGGGCCGTCGGCCGCATCCACGACCAGAATGGCCCCGTCCATCTGAGCTGCCCCGGTAATCATGTTCTTGACGTAATCGACGTGTCCCGGGCAGTCAATATGAGCGTAGTGTCGCTTTTCGGTCTGATACTCCACGTGAGCCACAGCCACCGTCAAGATCTTGGACGCATCGCGGACCACACCGCCTTTGGCAATATCCGCGTACGACTTCTCCTTGGCCATGCCCTTCTGGGCAAGAACCTTCGTCATGGCCGAAGTGAGCGTCGTCTTGCCGTGGTCGATGTGGCCGATCGTCCCGACGTTGACGTGCGGCTTCGTGCGCTCGAACTTCGCTTTCGCCATGTAAACCTCCTCGATATTCCTCTAGAATGAAATGATGGCGACCGGGCAAATCGCACCCCTCTGCTCCGGACAGTGGGCTTCGGGAGCCCGCGGCCGGGATTGAACCGGCGGCCTTTTCCTTACCAAGGAAACGCTCTACCACTGAGCTACACGGGCGCGATCTCGTTATTATAGCGGAAAGTCCCCCCTACAACAAGCCGGTGGAGGGGGAGGGATTCGAACCCCCGTAGGCTGCGCCACCTGGTTTACAGCCAGGCCCGGTTGGCCGCTTCGGTACCCCTCCAGATCCGATCTGTTCGTGTTCTTCCGTGAGCTCCACTGGGGAGCCGGCGGAGGGACTCGAACCCACGACCCGCGGTTTACAAAACCGCTGCTCTACCGACTGAGCTACGCCGGCCCATCGCCCAGGGCATGCTAACGCGCGGAGGGGCTACTGTCAACTCCTCCCGACCCGTACGTGCGATAGAGGGCGCGTCTTCCGGATGGGTTACTTGCCCGGTCCTTTGTCTTTCTTCTCCTCGCGCTCCACATACTCGAGGATCGCTTGAACGACGAGGTAGTTGACCGAGCGATCTCGCTTCTTGGCCAGTTTGGTCAGTCGCTCAATCGGCTGATACTGCCGCTTCTCTTGGGGCACGTAAATGCTCAACTTATCCATGGGCACCATGCTTCACCTCCTCCGGGGTGTGGGCGTCCGCCTTACCCCATTCAGCTTGGTGTTATGGGTTGGTGTCACTGTAGCAGAATCATCGATCCAAATCAAGTTGCTTCCGTGAGGAGTCTTTCGATTGCTACTAAATAGCTTTGATATCCTTTTCCGCTCACTTGTGCGAGGCAAACCGGCGCGATGACCGAGACCCTTCGAAACTCCTCACGCCGATGGATGTCTGATAGGTGCACTTCCACGGTGGGCAGTCCCACGGCAGCGATCGCATCCCGAATGGCATAGCTGTAATGGGTAAAGGCTGCCGGGTTGATCACCACGCCCTCGGCCCAATGGCGCTCATTCTGCAACACATCGATGATCGCCCCCTCGTGGTTGGATTGAAAGAACTTCACCTCCACTCCCTGCTGATCGGCGAATCGACGGATGCCTGCGTTGAGTTCCTCTAGCGTCTGAGAGCCATAGATCTGCGGCTCCCTCTCACCGAGCAAGTTCAGATTGGGACCATGAATCACGAGGATCCTCTTCATGGAGTTTCAATTCCAAGAACGGTCATGAGAATACACGAAGATCTTCCAGTGCTTCCCGAATCTCGATTTCTTCCACTCCCGCGAGAGTAGCTTGGCCTATGCCCCGGAGCAATACGACGCGGATTTGCTTCTGCCGGGCCTTCTTGTCCCTGTAAATATAACCGAGAAATGACTCTTTTTCAAGATCAGCTGGAAGCGAGGGTCTGGGAAGCCGACCCAGCAGCGCTGCCATTCGCTCGAAGTCCTCTCGAGCTAGCCATCCTCTCTTGTGAGATAGATGCCCTTCGGCCAGCATGCCCCAGGCCACCGCTTCCCCATGGAGGAAGTGCTGGTACTTCGTGGCCGCCTCCAAGGCATGGCCGAGCGTATGCCCAAAATTCAGAAGAGCCCGCTGCCCCGCTTCTCGTTCATCTGCGGAAACGATCTGGCTCTTGATCCCCACGGAGCGCTCGATCAGAGGTGTCAGTCTCTCAAGGTCTTCCAGAGAACTCTCTTCTCTCAAGTGGGCTTCCAGTTGCGCGAAGAGTTCTCCATCGCAGCTGCAGCCATACTTGATGATTTCTGCCAGACCCGCCCAGCGCTCGCGTTCGGGCAGCGTCCGGAGAAATTGAGGATCGATCAGCACGAACTGGGGCTGATGAAAGGCTCCAATCAGGTTCTTCCCCAGGCGATGATTGATCCCCGTCTTACCACCGATGGCCGCGTCCACTTGGGCCAGAAGCGTCGTGGGAACTTGAACCCAGCGTACACCTCGCAGGTACGTCGCGGCGACGAAACCGGCCAGATCGCCCACCACTCCGCCCCCCAGCGCCACAAGAGTCGTATCTCTATCGAATCCTACCCAGATGAGACGCGTGTACAGCTTATCCAGCCATTCTAAAGATTTGCTCGATTCGCCAGGGGGAACAGGGATCAACTGAGCATCCACTCCAACATGCTTTAGCTGGGCGAGCGTCGAAGCACCGTACAGTTTTTCGACGGTCTTATCTGTAATGATCGCCGCACGTCTTCCCAACTCGTGCTGGGAATACAGCTGTCCCAACTTCTCTGAGGCCCCGGCTTCAACATAGATGGGGTAACTCCGCTCGTCTAACGCCACGTGGATCGTTCTCATTTGAGTCCCGCATCTCGTAGTTTCTGTAAGATCTGCTCCAAGGCTTCTTCAGGAGTACGATCATTCTCGATCACACAGTCTGCCTGTAGATAGTAGGGCTCGCGAGCCGCCAACAGTTTTTCAAGCAAGATCAGCCTCTCGTTGCGGTCTCTTCCCATTAGAAGAGGACGATATGGATGCTCGGGAAGGCGAGTTAGGATTGTTTCCGGCTGCACTTTCAGATAGATCGAGTATCCCCCAGCCTGGATCAGTTGGCGATTGATCGGGCGCAGTACCGCTCCCCCTCCGAGGGAGATGACCCAGCCCGTCTGCTGACTGAGCTCGAGAAGGGTTGTGGTCTCGAGATCGCGAAAATGGGCCTCCCCGTGCTCGCGAAAGATCCCCGCAATGGAGCAATTTGCACGTGCTTCGATCCATTCATCTGTGTCCGCGAACGGAGACCCCAGCTCCTCTGCCAGCAGCCTCCCCAACGTGGTCTTGCCGGAACCCATCATGCCCATGAGGTAGATGTTGGTTGCTGCTGCTTGTCGCATGGCTATCCGAGGTGGGGTACCTCATTGGCTGGCGCTGGGGGAGCTACAGGTGAACCGGCACGTAGAGATGTCCTTAGTTCGCGGGCAAATTCCCGGAGTTGTTCCGGGGAGATCCCTGCAGCTATTCTCTCAGCTAGGGCATTCCCTACAATCGCGCCCTGTGCGCCCGCCCGAATGAATGTAGCAAACGACGCGAGGCCTGAACCCTCAGACGCTGCCACAAGGGGCAGTTCGCTAGGGACGAGTGCTCGAACGCGCTGCAGCGAGGTCTCCAGTTGGGTACCGCGATCCATCCCATACGGCAAGAGGAAGCACAAAAAACCTGTCGTCTCTGCTGCAATGGCCTTGAGACGCTCTTCTGACGTCTCAGGCGTGGCCAGAAAGATCGTGTCGACGCGATATCTGCGCGCGTGAGAGAGGAAAGAGGCCGCCTCTTCGACCGGCAGATCCAACACGAGTACCCCGTCGATACCCGTCTCCAAGCCGCGCTTGAGAAAGGCCTCCTCTCCCATGGCGAGAACGGGGTTGTAATAGGTCACGAGCACGATGGGTATGGAAGTCTCCCGACGGAGTTCCTTCACCAACTCGAAGATGGCAAGAGGAGTGGTGCCGGCGTTGAGTGCACGCTGGTTCGCGTCTTGAAGGACCGGCCCATCGGTTATCGGGTCCGAGAAGGGGATGCTCAGTTCTACTGCATCCATCCCTGCGGCGATGAGCGCTCGGATGTACTCGCGGCTCCGCGCAAGATCGGGGGCGCCTACCACCAGATGTCCAACGAGTGCCCCTTCCCCTCGGACACTCAGTTCCTTAAAGCAGGTTTGAATGCGACTGATGGTGTTCGCTGATTCTCCCAAGGTCTTTATCACCCCGGCCGGAAAGCGTGACGACGATCAGCCCGTCGCGTCCGAGGAGCTTCGCTCGCTCGACGGCCGCGTAGACGGCATGTGCACACTCAAGCGCAGGACTGATCCCCTCCAGCTCTGAGAGTTGCCGAAAACCTTCGAGGGCCTGTTCATCCGTGACTGTGATGTACTCCACTCGGTGCATCTCATGACAGAACGCAAGCTCTGGTCCGACAGCAGGGTACGCAAGTCCTGTGGCCAGGCTGTGCGCGTCTTTCGTTTGTCCCCATTCGTCCTGCAACACATAGCTCTTCGCGCCATGGAACACCCCGACTCGGCCGTGACCGACCGCGCCGGCGTGACCGTTGGCGGAACCTCCCGCTTCGACTCCCAGAAGCTTCACCCACTCGTCGTCGATGAAAGAATGAAACGTGCCTACCGCGTTACTTCCTCCACCGACGCAGGCAATGATGAGATCCGGCAGGCGTCGCTCTTTTCGCAAGATCTGCCCCTTGAGTTCTTCGCCGATGATCCGCTGAAAGTCGCGCACCATAAGAGGATAGGGATGTGGACCTATGGCAGAGCTAATCACATAGTGCGTCGTCCGCGCATTCGTCGCCCAGTCCCTAAAAGCCTCGTTGATGGCATCTTTCACAGTTGCTGTGCCTGTCTTTACAGAGTGCACTTTCGCGCCCAGAGACTGCATGCGAAGGACGTTTAGCTTCTGGTGTTGCCTGTCTACTTCCCCCATGTAGATCTCTGTCTGTAGTCCCAGGGCAGCCCCTGCCATGGCCGTGGCGACCCCATGGTCACCTGCTCCGGTTTCGGCAATGAGCCGAATCTTCCCTGTGCGTTTGGCGAGCAGTGCTTGACCGATGGCATTGTTGAGCGTATGGGATCCCCCATGAACGAGATCCTCACGCTTGAGGTAGATGCGGGCTCCGCCACACGAGTCTGTCAGTCGGCGGGCGAAGTAGAGCGCAGTGGGCCGACCGCAGTACTCCGTCTGGAAACGTCGCAGCTCCTGCTGGAACGCGAGATCCTCGCGGGCCGCGTGATAAGCCTTTTCGAGTTCTTGAAGCGCAGGCATGAAGATCTCTGGAACATACCGGCCGCCGAAGGGACCGAAGCGACCGTCTTGCGGCCAGCTGCTCAGCTTTTTCGGCTTTTCTTGAATCTGTGTCCGTGCGGATCGATCAGTCATGGCCGAGTCCATCTTAAGGGAAGAGGAGAAGCGAGAGCAAGCGAGGGACTCTGGAGTCGCGGGGTTCATTTGTCAATGCACTGCTATCCACCCGATGGTGGCCAGGGTGAGAATCCTCCCGTAGACGCTGACGAGCCAGGATGCACAGCCTAGCAAGAAGAGCAACGCTTCCAGATTCACAAAGACGAAGAGCAAAGCGTTCACAGTTTTTCTGCTGCCATGCAAGCCCATTACCGTCAAGAATAACAAGAAACCTGGTGGAAAGAGAATGGCTAGAGGGTGGAAGGCTGGTGGAAACTGCTGCTAGCTTGCGTCACTGAGATCGTATCGCGCTCAAGTCTGCATGGGAAGCCCGTCCTGTAAGACTGCCGAGCCCGACGTTCTAGCGCCTGTCGTCTCCAGGTTGTGACCGAATGGGGGCTGTTTCGGGTTTAAAGCGCCAGAGGAGCAGAAGGCCAATGGCGGCGAAGTACACAACTACCGCCAGTAGGATCTCGATAAGGCCCGGAGATGAGGGGGCAAGCGGCCATTGGGCCTCCAGCAGTTGTGATTTGTGGTTGATCTTCAGAACTCCATTCGGGAACTTCACCTGTGAGGGGGCGGAGAGGATGTTGGCTAAGGTGAAATTGACCGCGAAGTGCACTCCAATGGGTAACCAGAGCGTACCACTCTTCAAATAGCCAATCCCCATCAAGATACCCGCGAGCACGGCGTTGACAATGGGCATTAAATCCGGCGCTGAAGTCGATGCTGTTGTTACGACTCCTCCAGCATGTACAAGACCGAAGAGAATTGAACTGATAAGAACAGCAAGCCAGCGTCCCAATCCCGTCATTAAGGTCTGCAATAGATAACCTCGGAAGATGACCTCTTCTAGAGCCGCAGCCCCTAACCAGGCCAACCCATAGATCACGAAAATCCCTAGTGCAAACACGGGATTAACTCCGAGAATTCGTATTACTGCGGTGCTTCCTGAGGTGCTTTTAGTAGGTAAGACGAACAGGATGAGTGTAATTGCAGTCCCCAATAAGAAGCCGCCAGCGAATGCCAGCACACTCCTGCGGTTAAGTTCTAATCCCAGTGAGCTCCAGGGTCGTTTGTCGACATAGCGAATGAGAACGAAGATCACAACGAGAGTCGGAATCAACAGGGAAGCTTGAGCGCCTATTACCTCTAAGAATGAATAGGCTGTGAAACCGAAAACAAGACGATAGAGTATCCTCCAGAGAACAAATGACATTCCCCAAAGGAATACGAATAAGACAAGCCGCCAGCCTGCTCTTATCCGATTCTCTCTGCTTACAAAGACACTTCTCACAGGTTCTTAGGAAGTATCACTCTCCTTCGTTTACCATTACAGACAGGTGAATCCATCATTAACAGGATCGGGATAGTCTACGCAGGGATCAGGTGGTACTTCATAACAGTTGGCGCATTCTGAATGGATCAAGAGTTCGGCAACAAGGTTCAAGGCATATTGGGGCGCACTTCTTGAAGATTCTCCTCTACTTCCTTTCGCTTCTGGTACCAGAACCTCAAGACGGGGATTTCGATTAGATTGAGCACGGCAAAGAGAGCAAACATTAGGGCGATGCCACGGTGGCCACTGGAGAAGGCGAGAAGAGACGTAAGCACAACGGCAAACCAGCTAGGCACGAAGGCGAGTGGCTTCCAGTAGAACAGGGCAACCCCGTAGAATGCCTCAAGAGCCAGACCCACCAGGAGTTGAGAGATTGCGCCGCCAGGGGAACTCAGAAAAGCTTGAATCGCTTCCAACGCCTCAAACACCGTTGCCATAAGATATCCTCGCTAGAGTTCCGCTCGGCGTCCGATCCGGTATTTGCTCAAAAAAGCATATCCCTGTATCACCAAGAGAGCTGTCAAGAGTCCCACAATGAAATAGTGGCCAGCATTGGCAGCAAGAACGATCCATGTAATGGCCCAGAGGATGTGGAGGATGATGAGTGGGAATAGCTTTACTTTCCGTTCCGCATGGGTTCTGAATCGTTTCCAATCTTGGAAGATCAGTAGGAAGCCTGATATCATCAACGAGATGCCTCCTATTAGGTAAAGCCAGCTTCCATAGTGCTGAACCAGATTGTTTATGAAATCCATCAATTGCGACACCTCCTTTAAGGTTCAGGGCATGTGGGAGAACAGCCCGATGGGGGAGGTGGGTCTTCATCAGTGGTGGTGCCGCTGCTGCTTCCTCCACCTGCACAACTGGAACAGGCACTGGCTGTGAGAACTGATCCGATTGCGAATGGAACAAGTACAGTCACGCACCCGATTATGCCAAAGGCGCAACGAAGGAGATTCCACTTGCCGTACTCAAGCCCCGCTACGCCCAGTGCACAAGCTGAACAGGGATCAAGGAAATGTGCCTTAACCAAACCTTGCGAAGAAGCGCCGTTGGTAACAGATGGGAGGGTAGACGCTGTCTGAAATGCGAATTCCGTGTTTTTCTCTACAAGCCGGAGCAGATTGTCGCCAAGAGTCCAGAGCGGATTGCCCTTGTCTTTCTGGAGCCCCGTAGCAAGCTGCTGAGAGGCTCTGCTCTCATCGCTATAGACGAGAGGGGCAATAAGTATATTCTGTCCCTTCCAATGAATGCTGAGGCTGTGGGCACGGAATGCTGTGCGGTATCTCGATCTCACCTTTCCGTAATTTCGAACGATCTCATCGTGGACCTGTGACCTCTTTTCTGGATCAAGAAGGTCTACTAAATCAGAGGGACTAATGCCTATCGACTTCACGGCTTCGGAGATTCGCTGCAGTTGACTGGGAGCTATCCTAGAGCGGATCGTAAGCAAATCATCCTGTGAGCTTGCATAGGAGATCCATCTCCCTTGGCCAGCAAGGATTCGATTATATATGCCGCGTCCGCCTTGGAGCGAATTGAAGATGATATCGAACCCATACATCTGGTCTCGCCAGGAGACAGCTCTTACTGTGAGCTTCTCGTCTCCCGCCAGGAGGACTGCTTGTTGCTCACCAAAGAACAAACCATCCCCTCGACCCGGTAGTGCTAACAACACCATTCACTCCCTGTCTTGTTACATCCCGGTCGAAACCCAGGAACTGCGTACACCCCGTCAGCCCACCCAGCGCCATCAACCCGGTCCCGACTCCCATGGCCCGAAGCACCTTTCTACGTGTGAGTCCTCCCCGACCTTCCTTGACCTCTTCGTATGTCTCTTTGCCACAGCACATGACTTGTACCTCCTTCTTTGGCGAACTTCAAGTCCACCGGTAAGGTAAGGTAAGGTAAGGTAAG
>JBBIPG010000048.1:0-17684 GCA_037442925.1 Candidatus Fraserbacteria bacterium
AAAGGATAGGGAACTCGGGGTCCAACGCTATGATGTGTCCGTAGTTGAGGGACGGATGGAAGGATGACTTGAGTTTTCTAACCGCTAGAGTACCTAGCGGACTTGACAACCATTTTCATGGAAGGAGAAACTCTCATGAAGCGGAAAGTCTACACCCTGCTGTTGATCACAGCCATGTTCCTTGGTTTGATCGGCGGTGCCCATGGTTCCATCGCCACAGGTCAGCAAACGAGTCTTCCCAATACCCCCTTCGTGATGTCGGCGGTGCAGATGCCCGACGGGATGGGACAGCGAGGTGGTACGCTGACCATGGACATCATCGACAATCCGAAGACGTTCAACCCGATCACTCAGAATGAGGCTAGCTCAAGCGCAGTAACCAGTCTGCTCAACTCCACACTGATCGACAACACCGGCACCCCGCTTGTAGCTGAGTCCTTCGAAGTCTCGGCGGATCAGACCAGCGTTACACTGACGCTGCGCTCAGGCATACGGTTTTCCGATGGCACACCCGTTACGGCCGATGATGTCGTCTTCACTCTGGAAGACGTCATCTTCAACCCACAAGGGAACAGCACCCTCACGGATGCTTGGCAAGTCGCCGGACAGTTCCCTAAGGTAGAGGCACTGGCTTCCCAGACGGTCAGAATCACAGCTCCTATACCCTTTTCGGGCTTATTGAGTGCAATTGCCAGCACACCCATTTTGCCGAAGCATCTCTTGGCCGACGCCGTACAAGCGGGAAGATTCAACTCGGCTTGGGGGGTGGGCACGTCGCCCTCTCAGATTGCGGGTCTAGGCCCATTCCGCCTGCAAAGCTTCACACCGGGACAGCAGGTCGTCCTGGAGCGCAACCCCTATTACTGGAAGGTCGATGAGAACGGAACACAGCTGCCTTATGTGGATCGGATCATCATGCCCATCGTCACCGATGACAACGTGCGTCTGTTGCGCTTCAGCAATGGACAGACGGACATCTACCCGCCGAGACCAGAGGACATCCCCGTGCTGCGTCAGCAGTCCAGCCAAGGAGTCTCGGTGATCGTGCAACAAGCGGGTACAGTGGACAGCAATGTGGTCGCCTTCAATCAAGATGTGCAAGATCCTGACCTGCGTGCGCTGTTCCGTGATGTGCGGTTCCGCCAAGCCATGGCCTACGCGGCAAACCGCCAGGGAATGATCTCGGCCAACTTGAATAGCTTGGGTGAACCCCGCTACGGCCCAGGGATCTCCGTCACATTTTGGATCGGCGATCAGGCTGGGTTCCCTACCTTCGAGTTCAACTTGACCAAGGCTGGCCAGCTTCTCGATCAGATCGGACTGACGATGGGCACAGATGGTTGGAGACAATTTGCCAACGGCAGGCGCGTTGAATTTACGCTGCTGACCGTGCAGGGCTCCACCGTGCTTGTCAACGATGCTGTGCTCTTTGCCAACGATCTGGCCAAGATCGGGATCAAAGCCAACGTACGCCCACTGGATCTCAACGCCGTGATCGATCAGCTGGTGGGAAGCCAACCTCCACAGTACGAGGCAGTCCGCATTACGATCACCGGAGGCGATGGCGACCCGAATCTGCTGCGAAGCGTTTACCAATCCACAGGGGCTCTCCACTTCTGGAAGTACTCTGATGGGAGCGGTCAAGACGTTCCAGACTGGCAGCTTCAGGTCGATCAACTCTTGGAGCAGCAAGCGCAAAGTCTCGATCTTTCGGAGCGCTTTGACCTGCTGAGCCGGTTCCAGACGATCGTGGCTCAGAACCAGCCCATGATCTTCCTCTACAATGCTCAGGGGCTGGAAGCGTATCGTTCGGATCGCGTGGGCAACTTCACCGGAACGGTAGAGAACACGACGTTACTGAACCCAGAGATCGTCTTTCGTAAGTAAAGCCCCCTCACCCCTTATCCAAGGAGCGGCTGGAAGATGCTGGGCTATGCACTGAGACGCTTGCTCTACACCATACCACTGTTGCTTGTGATCTCCGTGATCGTCTTCCTGGTCACGGCGCTCGAACCCGGCAACTTCTGCACCCCGCTACGCCTGCAAGACGAAGCACTGTATCAGCAGTGTGTGAAGAGCACAGGCATCGACCAGCCGCTCCCCCTCCAATATGGCATGTGGCTCTGGGGCATCGTAACGCGCTTGGACTTCGGATATTCGTTTCAGAACCAGCAGCCGGTTCTCGTGCAACTCTTCACCGCGGGCGACTGGAATAGTGGCACGCCCCTCTTCTGGACGCTCGTCATCAGCTTTGGGACGATGATCCTCACTTGGCTGCTGGCCGTTCCCTTGGGTATCTACGCCGCGACTCATCGAGGTTCCTGGCGCGATTACACCGTGAATTTCATGGGATTTGTGGGTTTGTCCATCCCCAGCTTCTTCCTGGCCATCGCGCTGCTCTGGCTGCTGGTCGTTGTCTTCCAAGTGGGGCAGCAGTGCTGGCAACTGGCTCAAGGAGGTGAGACGATCTGCTTGGGGGTCTCTGGACTCTTCGACGGCAACCTCGTCTCCGCGCCCTGGAGCTGGGAGAAGTTTCTCAATCTCCTCTGGCATCTCTGGCCGGCCATGCTCGTCATCGGTGCCGCCAACTTTGCCGCCATCATGCGCTACATGCGTAGCGAGCTACTTACTGTACTGAGCGAACCCTATATTCAAACGGCGCGGGCCAAAGGACTGAGCGAACGATGGGTCATCTACAGACATGCACTGAAAAATGCGCTCAACCCCATGATCAGCATGCTCGGCTACTGGTTGCCCCTGATGTTCGAGGGGACCTTGGTGGCCGCCATGATTCTACAGCTTCCGACCGTCGAGAGGGTCTACTGGACTGCTCTTAGACAGGGAGACCAGTACGTGATCATGGGCGGTCTGCTCTTCTTTAGCACGGTGCTCATTCTGGGCAACTTGCTTTCGGACTTGCTCTTGGCCTGGGTCAATCCCAAGATTCGGTATCAATGAAAGCTATCATTGAACAACAGCAAGAGCTTGTCTTGGAAGCGGATTCTCAAGCCGTTGCGGCAACCGTCTATTCGCGAAGTCAGTTCGTCTGGAGGCGCTTCCGAAGTCATCGAGCTGGCTTCGTCTTCGGTCTCATTTTTGCTCTATTGGCTCTGCTGGTCGTCTTGGGCGAATTCCTCAGCCCGTACGCGGCTACCAGTTTTCATGCCGACGCGCAGGACTTGGCGTATGACTACGTTCCACCCATGATTGGTTGGATCCACTTCGAGGGGCTTCGGCCTTTCATCTATGGCCTTAAACGCGCCTACAACCCACTTACGGGCGTTAAAAGCTATACCGAAGACACGAGCCAGAAGTATTATCTGAGCTTCTTCGTCCATGGCGAGCCTTATCGGTTTCTGGGGATTTTCCCGGCAGATCTCCACTTATTTGGAACAGGTCAGCCGTCTGGCTCGCCCGGTCAACTCTTCCTCTTCGGGACGGACCGCTTTGGACGCGATCTTTGGGCGCGCACTCTAACGGGAGGCCGGATCTCGCTGGGAATCGGGCTGTTGGTCGTTGTGATCAGTTTCGTCCTGGGAGTGTTCTTGGGTGGACTCTCCGGGTATTATGGGGGGTCAGCGGACACGCTCATTCAGCGATCCGTGGAAGTCGCAATGTCATTACCTAGGCTGGCGCTCTTATTGGCCCTGTCCGCAGCTCTGCCTCCCGAGCTTCCGGCCAGCAGTCGGTTCTGGGGCATTGCCTTGATTCTGGCTATCGTCGCGTGGGCACCGCTGGCGCGCGTGGTGCGTGGACAGTTCTTGGCGCTCCGAGAAGAAGGATTCGTGCAAGCCGCTCGTGCTTTGGGCTTGAGTGACATGCGTATCATCTTTAGGCACATCGTGCCCAATACATTCAGCTATCTCATTGTGTCAGCTACATTGGCTGTGCCGAGCGTGATTCTCTTGGAGAGTGTGCTGAGCTACTTTGGGTTCGGCATTCAGGAGCCCTTAGTCAGCTGGGGCCTTCTCATGGGAGACCTGCAACAGAACTTCCAATACCAAATCCAGTTCCATCCTTGGCTCATCATTCCGGGGTTCTTCATCTTCGTGAGCGTGCTCTCCATCAACTATGTGGGCGACGCACTGCGCGATGCGGTCGATCCGTTCACTACAACTCAGGGTGAAAAACTCCATGCGAGGTGATTCCAAAATCATGATGAGACTTAGACCCATTACGGCTCTGGTCATACTGGCAGTCATTGCGATAAGTCCCTGGTCGCATGCGAAGTCCCTCGATTATCTGCTTCAGTTGGCCGGGAAGGACGCGCTTCCGGAAGTACGTGAGGCAGCCGCACTCGCCCTCACACCGGCTCTCGTCATATCGAACATGGGCAACGAAGAACTGCGCCGACTGGCGCTCCAAGGGGCTTCGGCAGAACTAAGAAGCGCCGCCGCACGTGCTCTGGGTACTCGATTGGCACAAGCGGCAGTTGATCTCGATCAATTAGAGACACTGGCAGCTTCCGGTGAGTTCCCCGAAGTACGCGCAGCGGCAAGCGAGCTGCTCCGTCAACGCTTGCAGCAAAGCGGTCTTTCAGTCGAGGCCCTGGCACGGAGGGCCATTACGGGCAGCTCGTCGGAGTTGCGGATGGCAGCTATTCCCGCGTTAACGACGGCGCTTGCCAACTCAGCCTATTCAAACGAAGAACTGTTGGCAGCAGCCAGCTCCGGCGCGACAGTTGAGTATCGACTGGCCGCGGCACAGGCACTTGTTTTACGATTACAAAACTCTCGCTTATTCACTCTAGAGCAACAGGCGCTCTTAGAGATCGTAAGCGGAAATATCGTAAGACTCTCTGAGAGAGTTCAAGGGGTGAATGTTCAGATTCGCACGGCGGCGGCCGCACTCTTTGAGGAACAGCTTCAGCAAGCTGACTGGAGTCTCGATCAACTGCAACAGCTGACAGAAGATGCCCAGGTCACTCCTGAACTGCGCGCTGCTGCTGGCGCAGTTCTGTCGGATGAACTCCTGAACGCAAATCTGCCCCTAGACGATTTGCAGAAACTGGCCACAGGGGAAACTCCCGAGCTACGCCGCGCAGCGATTCCTGCCCTCGTTCAAGCGCTGGTGGCTGCGGTCGGACGGCGAACAATAAGCATCAATACACTCGTCGATTCGGTTGCCCACGCCGCTAGCGAGGAGCTGGCAGAAGCCGAGGCCGAAGCCGTCTTCGTTCTCTTGCGCCGCACTCTGGTCGCCCCGCAGGCCCAATCCCAAGTGGAAGCCATCGCCAATGGCCAGGCCGTTCTCATCAACGGCCTCATGATCGATGGTTCGCTCAAGGCCTTCCGGGTAGCTGCGGGCAACTTTCTAGCGGGAATCTATACGTTCTTCGGGTTCTTGGATCGCCTGACTGACCCGCTGGGTGAGTTGACGGCCATCGCCGAGAATACGGCATTTACAGAAGAGTTTCGTGCCGCGGCCGCCCAAGCGCTCGTTCCGGTCTATTTGGCCCAACGAGGTCGGGCGACTCAGGATCTGGCAACCCTAAACGCGTTACTCGATCAAATATGGCAGGCAGCAAGACAAGGTCAGACGGATCAGGCATTAGAGACGCTCGCACGCTTTAAGGCACTGCTCAGCGCTGAGCGAGATCTCCTCATTGTGACGGCAGAAGTGGGTGGGGAATTCACGGCACGTCAATTACTGAACGACGAAGTCAACCGCGACGTCGCTCAACTGGAGCGAGCCCTGCAAGATGGTAGCATCTTCACGGTCAATACGAGCATAAGTGATATTCGTAGAGCGTTCGACACGATTGGAAGAGGAATCTCTCGAGCACCCGATGTGACTACAGAA
Organism: Candidatus Fraserbacteria bacterium; assembly: GCA_037442925.1. Classification (GTDB taxonomy): domain Bacteria; phylum Bipolaricaulota; class Bipolaricaulia; order RBG-16-55-9; family RBG-16-55-9; genus RBG-16-55-9. The sequence goes on from JBBIPG010000048.1 coordinate 5,803, forward strand.
ACGCTTGAACAGATTGCCTCTCAAGGTGCGACTCCAGAACTGCGTCAAGCAGCAAGTCAGGCATGGGCAGATCGGCTGTGGCGTGACCCACCTGACGTAAGCATATTGATGCAACTCGCAAGCGAAGGAGCTTCCGCGGAACTACGTCAGGCAGCGGTTCCGGCTCTGACTGCGAGCCTGATCTCGTCCGGAGCGAATTTCGAGAGACTTTATAGCATGGCTCTGGATGGCGTGACAGCGGAAGTTCGACTCGCATCAGCTCAAGCCATCATGCAGTCATCTGCCATGGGCAATCTTCCCTTAGAAACGCTACAAGCATTGGCCAACGGACAAAGCATCGAAATTGGGAGTCTAGTAGTAGATGGATCTAGAATAGAGCTACGTCAAGCCTTTACACCCGCTCTGCAGGAAGCATTCATCGCCCACAATGAGTCTGACGAGACACTGGAGACTTGGGCAACTCACGGAGCAACTCCAGAGCTGCGCCAGGCTGCTGCAGAGGTATTAGCAGAACGTTTCGCCCAACCTGAAGGGCCATCGATCGATCATCTGATGGAGCTGGCTATCTCCGGGACTAGCGAAGAGTTGCGTGCGGGCGTTGCCCGGGCACTCACTAGTCGTTTGATTGCATCCGATCTTACGGAGAGCGATCTCTTTCAGCTCATCGCAGTCCATACACTCTTGCTGAGTCCCAACACAAGCACTGCCCTAAGCCATGCGCTGGCCCTGGCGCTGGCTGATCGTTTCGCAAGGGACCCATAGATTATGAACCAGAGGGAGCCGAGCAAACGCATTCTCGTGGTGGACGACGAAGATTGGGTCGTGCGGCTGGTACGTAGCTACCTGGAGCAGGCCGGATTTCGTGTTGCGACAGCAGCCGATGGCCATGAGGCACTAGCACAGTTCGAAGCATATCGACCGGCATTGGTGATCTTGGATTTGTTGATGCCCGGCATCGATGGACTCGAAGTAGCCCGCCGCATCCGAAAAAAATCAGACGTTCCCATCATCATGTTGACAGCACGTGCCGACGAAGTGGATCGAGTCACCGGACTCGAGTTAGGGGCAGACGACTACGTAGTGAAACCGTTCAGTGCGCGGGAGTTGGTCTCTCGTGTACGGGCAGTCTTGCGGCGAATGGAGCATGGTCTTCCCAGACCCGAAATCATCGAAGCAGGTGAAATTCGGTTGGATCTCTCCCGACGCCAAGTATGGGTAAGTGAACAGTCAGCGGATCTGACGACAATGGAGTTCGATTTGCTGGCATTTATGATGCAGCATCCGGGCCGCGTCTTCACCCGTCTTCAGCTCTTAGAAGCCGTGCGGGGCGTTGCCTATGAGAGCTTCGACCGCGCAATTGATGCACACATGAAGCGACTGCGCCAGAAGATCGAGCCCAATCCCAAGAAGCCCCGTTACATCGTGACGGTCTACGGGGTCGGTTATAAATTCGAAACCCAAGGTGAGCCGCAATGACCTTTATTCGCCGACTGTCCTTTCCGGCTAAGCTGCTCATATCGTTTGGCATTATCATCTTGCTGACGACGGGCTTGGGTTACTTCCTCGTCAATCGAGCCATCAATCGAGCGTTTGAGGATTTCGCCGTGCGCAGCACCCACAGACACGCCAATGAGTTCTTGCAGTTTTTCGCCGACTATTACAGACGCACCGGAAGTTGGGATGGATTGGCCGAGATACTTCGTAGAGCCGGTCCGGATCGCCCACTACCGCCGCTTCTCCTAACGGACAGTCAAGGGAAGGTCATTATCGCACCCAATTATGGTTGGCTAGGACAAGACGTTCTCGCTCTCGGGATCCCCCCAGCGGAGTTGAATCTGACCACACCCATCGAAGTGGATGGCCGGCGTGTAGGCACCCTCATCGCTCTACGACCCAGAGAATTCAGGAACCCCTTGGAGGAGGAGTTCATTCAATCTGCCCGCGGAGCTCTCTGGCTAACTGGAATAGCAGCCGGGGGCATTGCTCTCCTGCTCGCGTTCTTCTTGCTGCACCAAACGACAGCTCCTCTACGTGCATTGGACGAGGCTGCTCAAAAGATCAGCCAAGGCGAGCTCGGCCATCGGGTGACAGTACAGAGCGATGACGAATTTGGTCACGTCGCACGCTCCTTCAACGAGATGGCCTCCAGCTTGGAGAAGACCGAACAGGTGAAGCGCAATATGATCGCTGATATCGCCCATGAGTTGCGCACACCGATCAGCATCGTGCGTGCCGGGCTGGAGGGTTTAATGGATCGTGTGCTGCCACGTACGGCCGAAAGCTTTGCAGGACTACATACTAAGACTCTGTTAATAAGCCGACTCGTCGATGATCTGCATCAGTTAGCGTTGGCCGACGCGGGACAACTGGCCATTCACAAGACCGAGTGCAATCTGTGGGAGCTGCTCCACCACATTGAGACGACCATCGGTGCGCAACTGGAAGATCAACAGATCCAATTGATCAGCGAAATTCCTTCAGATCTGCCGTCTGTGCAAGCCGATGTGCAGCGAATGGAGCAGGTTCTACTCAACTTATTGAGCAACGCGATGCGCTATACACCTGCAGGCGGTGTCATTCGTGTCAAGGCGTGCGCCATCGAAAGCCAGCAGATTCAAGTCAGCGTCTGCGACAGCGGGCCAGGAATCCCAGAGGACGCTCTGCCTCACGTCTTTGATCGCTTCTATCGGGAAGACAAATCACGCGCGCGCTCCACCGGTGGCTCAGGTCTGGGTCTAGCCATTGCCAAAGCGTTGGTCGAGGCTCACAAGGGGAGAATCTGGGCCGAGAATGCTCTCGGCGGCGGCGCGTGCTTCCATTTCACTCTGCCACTCGTTATTTCTTGACGCTCGCTCGCAATGCCCCGATATTCTGAGCCACCGATGCCTTGCGATTGTAGATGCTCGATCCCGCAACAAGAACCCTCGCACCGGCATCCACTGCTAAGGGGGCTGTGGTCGTGTCAATGCCTCCATCCACGGCAATGGGTGTTTTCAGCCCGTGTTCATCGAGTATATGGCGTAAGCGTCGAATTTTTCCTAGTTGGCTATGAATGAACTTCTGCCCGCCAAAGCCCGGGTTCACGGTCATGATCTGAATCAAATCGACGAGATCAAGTACTTCTTCGATGGCACTCAGAGGCGTGCTCGGGTTGATGGCCACGCCCGCTTCCACATCCAGCTCACGAATGAAGCTCAACGTGCAGTGGAGATGAGGGCACGTCTCTTGGTGCACAATCAGACGATCTGCCCCGGCTTCTGCGAAAACATTCAGATATTTCTCTGGCTCCACGATCATTAAGTGCACATCGAGCGTTATGCGCACGAGCGAGCGCAGTGCCTTCACCACATCCGGTCCAAACGCAATGTTGGGCACAAATCGACCATCCATCACATCGATCTGGATGGCTTCAGCTCCGGCGACTTCTGCCTCTTTGGCTCGCTCGCCTAGGCGCGCGGGATCCGCTGAAAGTATGGAAGGTTCAATCACAATCATTACGCGTTCTCCCCTTTTTCGAATCTTCACGCTTACGGTGACGAATTCCGGCGCTACCGGCAACGATGACATCCGTCGCCAGCCCAAGAAACAAGCCATGCTCTACGATGCCCGCACGCTGGTCCAGCAACTGGGCAAGTTGTGCAGGCTGCGAGATCGGGCCGAAATCGCAGTCGAGAATGTAGTTGCCTTGATCCGTCCGGAACGGCATGCCTTCTTTGTTCTCTCGCAGCGTCACTCGCGCGCCCAGGGATTCCAGAAACCTCGCTTGAGAGCGCCAGCCGAAGGGCACAACCTCCACAGGCACCGGCCAGCGCGTGCCCAGCATGGGCGATAACTTTGACTCGTCTACAATGATGATCTCTCTACGACTGGCTTGTGCGACAATCTTCTCGCGCAGGAGCGCACCACCGCCACCCTTGATGAGATCCAAATTGGCGTCGACTTCATCTGCACCGTCGATCGTCACATCCACGGTCGGCTGCTCTTCGAGCGTCGTGAGCGGTATGCTCAGCTTTTGGGCTTCTGCTTCGGTGTGATGGGAGCAGGGAATGCCGACGATGTCTTTGAGTTGGCCGGTGCGCAACTTGTCCGCAATAACCCGCAGAGCATAGAGCGCTGTGCTGCCCGCGCCTAGCCCGACGATCATCCCCGAAGCGATGAAATCCACGGCGCGCGCAGCGGCCTGCTCCTTGAATTGATCAACGCTGTTTGCGCTCACTTCACCAACTCCCGAATCACGATAACACCTCGCTCATCTTCTTCAAGCCACTGGCCACATCCTTCCCCAGATGGAAACAGATCACGCGTCGCCCGGCGTTGAGTAATGCTTGCCGATCACCCAGTGCCTGAGCCAGCTTGAGAACTCCGAACGTGATGGATGATGCCTCCTCTCCCACTTCGTCGGGAATCTCGACATCTTTAGCCGCGTCCGAGGTGAATTGAATGAAGAGTCCGTTTCCACCGTCTCCCTTGTGGAGCTGTCCCGTCGAGTGCAGAAAACGTGGTCCGTAGCCAAGAGTCGTCGCCAGCTTCAAACGATCCCGCAGCTGCGTGCGCAGTTTCTGCAAAGCAGCAGTTGTCATAGCTGTTGGCTGGATATAGGCTTGCCAAGCCAGATAATCTCCTGGCTTGGCTTCCGCTAAGAATGCATGGAAGGCCTCGTTGAGATTCTTCGCCGCCACGTCTCCATAGACGGTGATCCCGTTGGCTTCCAAAGTGGGCGCGAGTACAGGTAGAGCACCCTTCTTCCGGTAGGTCATTACCATCTGCCGCGCAAGCGCTTTGGCGGACTCGACGTTGGGCTGATCAAAGGGGTTGATGCCCAAGATGTGTCCGGCCACAGCTGTAGCCATCTCCCATCGAAAAAACTCTCCACCCAGATCGTAGAGGTCTCGGACATTCAACTGGGCCACAGCTTGCCCTGCATCAATCAGGGCTTGAACTTGGGTATCGTATGTCGTGTCCCCATCCAGATGTAGATAGATGAAGAGGCGGTCATCGCCGTAGACGCTGGGCGATCCCACAGGCTCGTCCGTCACGGGCAGAATACCCTTGCCTTCTTTGCCCGTGCTCTCGGCGATCAGCTGCTCCAGCCATGGTCCAATTGCGGCGATCGGTGGAGAGGCGATCAGTGTCAGCTTGTCCCTTCCGGCGAGAGCCAGCACGCCCATCACCGCGCCAAGTTGGGCACCCGCGTTCTTGCCTTCGACGGGACAGTTGCAACTCTCACAGTTGTACGCCATCGTGCGAGCGCGCTGCAAAAGAGTTGCCACATCCACGCCCATCAGGGCAGCAGGCACCAAACCATAATACGAGAGTGCGGAGTAGCGCCCGCCGATGTTGGGGTCATTCAAGAACGTCACACGGAATTTATATTTCTCAGCCGTTTCTGCCAGTTTGCTGCCGGGGTCTGTGATGGCAATGAAGTGCTCACCCGCACGATCTTCCCCCAGGGCCTTTGCCACCCAATTATAGAAGAACTTGAAGAATGAGAGTGTTTCCACCGTGCTACCGGACTTCGTAGAAACGATGAAGAGTGTGCAAGCCGGGTCGAGGCGCCTCGCGTGTTCTAACACAGCGCCGGGATCTGTGCTGTCCAATATGGCTAAATCAAGATAACCCGGCTTCACGCCGAACGTCAGGCGGAATGTCTCGGGCGCCAAACTGGAACCGCCCATGCCCAAAAGCAGTGCGTGTGTGTACCCTTCTTTCCGAACGGCGTCTACGAAAGCATGAATCTGGGGCAGCGCGTCCACCATGACCTCGGGGCTGTGCAGCCAGCCAAGCCGGTCGGTGATCTCCGTAGGATCATCCTTCCAGACGGTGTGGTCATGCTGCCAGATGCGAGAGATAATGCTGTGCTCTTTCAAGTCCACAAGAGCCTTGTCCACAGCGGTTTGATATTCGCCCAAGTTCACAACGTACTCCTCGTGCTGTAAGAGCAGGCGGCTGCACCCTCATCTTGCAACTTCTCGGTGACAGCCTTCAAGTCAAAGAGGACTCCACACCGTAAACGTCACTTCCACAAGCGGTTTCCGTGGTCCCGCGTCCCGCGAGAACACAGCCAGAGTTGTCTTGGTTGCGCCGATATCCCCAGCCAAGAGCATAAAGACCCCGCTTTCTTACGTTGCCAGATTGTAATCTCGGCCACTGGATCGTTCCAACTGTTTGACGACTCATGACACCTGTGCTAGAATTACTCTTGCTATGAAAAACCAGCCATTATCAAACGCGATCCACAAAGAGGTTTGCTGGTTCATTTGCTCACGGCCTTTCTTCGCCCCCTAGCGGGGCACCTTCCATTCACCTAACCCAAACATGAAGAACAGAAGCTCAATTCATTGCCAAGCGATGAAGGCGTTACCATGGAACTCAAACGAAGGGATCAACACATGACGAAGCTTGCAGAGCTTGAGTCCAAGATCAAGCAGTTGCTCACCGAGAGCCAGGCAGATCTGGAACGATCTCAAACCCTTGCCGACTGCGAAAACGTCCGTGTGGCGTACCTGGGCCGCAAGGGCAAAGTGACCACGCTCTTTGACGAACTACGAAACCTCACCGATGGAGAGCGACCCCAAGCCGGTCGGTGGCTCAACGAACTCAAAAAGAAGATCGAAGTCCAACTGGAAGCGAAACGAAACCACCTGGCCGCTCAGGAGATCGATACGAGATTGCAGACCGAGCGCGTGGACGTGACGCTTCCTGGACGTCCCGTGCCGCGGGGGCGACTGCACGTCATCACGCAGACGCTTCGTGAGATCTATCGCATCTTCGGGTTGATGGGCTTTCGGGTCTATCAGACGCCAGAGGTCGAGACTGACGAGTACAACTTCCAGCTGCTCAACTTCCCACCGGATCACCCGGCCCGCGAGATGCAAAGCACCTTCTTTACGACGCGTCCCGGCATCATCCTGCGAACGCACACCTCGCCCGGTCAGATCCGTGTGATGCGCGCTTTCTGCCCGGAGCCGATTCGAGTCATCTTGCCGGGTAAATGCTATCGCTACGAGCAGATCACGCCTCGCTCGGAAATCCAGTTCGATCAAGTCGAGGGGTTGGCCGTGGGACAGCGCATTACCATGGCTGACTTGAAGGGTGTCCTTACAGAGTTCGCTCGCCAGATGTTCAGCGAAGCCACCAAGGTTCGACTACGAGGGAGTTACTTCCCCTTCACGGAACCCAGCGTGGAGCTTGACATCAGTTGCAATTTGTGTGACGGTCGGGGGTGTCGCGTCTGCAAGGGAACCGGCTGGCTTGAGATCCTGGGAGCGGGCATGGTCCACCCGACAGTCCTTCGAAACGGCGGGTATGATCCAGAGAAATACTCGGGTTTCGCGTTTGGGATGGGACCGATGCGCATTGCGATGCTGAAGTACAACATCGATGACATTCGGCTCTTCTTGGGAAACGATTTGCGTTTTCTGGAGCAGTTCGATTAGAAGTCGATGGAGTCCCAGATGTAAATCGAACATCAAACAGAAAGGAGCGGCTCGGATGGCGGAGGCGGAGAAGTGTCGTGTCTGTAAGGGCACAGGCAGGTGTCGCGGCTGCAAGGGACGAGGCGTGGTGATCAAGCACGCCGGAGCACCTTCGGAACGGTGTGTGGAATGCCAAGGCAGTGGGGAATGCCGGGTCTGCAATGGGTCAGGCCTAAGAACCGAGTGAAATCATGCGTGTACCCATTCGTTGGCTTAAGGAGTTTGTAGAACTTCCCGTATCGGTGTCGGTGGAGGAACTGGCGCATCGTCTCACGATGGCCGGCATCGAGGTCGCCGCCATCGAGTATATTGGGCAGTCACCACCCCAAAACGTGAAGCACGGCTTGCATGCGCCCTGGACGGGCGAGAATCAGTCATCTGGGAGGCTGACCTGGGATCGAGACAAGATCCTGGTCGGCCAGATCGTTGAAGTACAGCCCCATCCCAACGCGGACCGCTTGGTTGTGGCGATGGTGGACTACGGCCAAGGTGCTGTGCCCAGCGTCACGGGTGCGCCCAATGTATCCGTGGGCCAACGCGGTCAGAAGGTCCCCGTGGCTCTGCCGGGCGCTCGGCTGGTGAACGCCTACGGTGATGACCCTGCACAGATCGAAGTGAAGCCAGTGGGCATCCGGGGCGTCGATTCCCAGGCCGTGATCTGCTCGGAGAAGGAACTCGGCCTCTCTGATGATCACACGGGAGTGTTGATTCTGGATGACGATGCGATGGTGGGTACGCCTCTTTGTGAGTTGCTGGGCGATGAGGTTCTCGAACTGGATCTCACTCCCAATTTGGGGAGGTGTCTGTCGATCATCGGCGTGGCCCGCGAGGTTGCCGCGCTCACCGGCGGAAAACTCAAAGTGAAAGAACCCAAGTGGAAGCCCTTCGGGCAATCTATCGAGGGACAAGCACAAGTCGAGATCGCCGACCCGGATCTCTGCGCCCGCTACACGGCAACCATCATTCGAGATGTTCGTCCCAAGCCAGCTCCCTTCTGGATGCGTTATCGTCTGTTGCTTAGCGGGATGCGCCCGATCAGTGCGATTGTGGACATCACCAACTATGTGATGCTGGAATGGGGCCAGCCACTGCACGCGTTCGATTATGATAAGCTTTCGGAGCGAGCGGGAGGCAGGCCACCCAAGATCATCGTCCGCCGCGCTAAGCCGAGTGAAAAAATCACGACTTTAGATACAGTCGAACGGACGCTCACAGAAGATATGCTGGTTATTGCCGACGAGAAGGGTGCTATCGCCATTGCCGGCGTGATGGGCGGGCTCGAAACGGAAGTCTCTGATAGTACAAAACACATCTTGCTAGAGTCCGCTAGCTTCCATGCGATCAACAACCGCAGAACGGCGCAACGACTGCAGCTACCCAGTGAAGCCTCGCATCGTTTCAGTCGTGGAGTTCCTCCCGAACTGGCAGAACGCGCGGCGGTGCGCGCGGCTGAACTCATGCGTCGACTGACCCGAGGGGAGATCGCTTCCGGTCTGCTCGATGCGTATCCTTGCAAAGCGCCACCCCGCGTGATTACGCTTGCCCCCACGGAGATCGAGCGCCTGTTGGGCATAAGCGTAAAGCCTGCCGAGATCAGCGCCAGCCTCAAGAGATTAGGTTTTGCGTGCAAGAGGCAGAAGGGCGCTCTCGAGGTGACGGTGCCGTATCACCGCCTGGATGTGGAGATCTCCGCAGATCTCGTGGAAGAAGTTGCGCGGATCGTCGGCTACGATCAGCTGCCCAGCACGCTGCTCAGCGATACCTTGCCACCGCAAAGGCGAGATCGCGCACTGGAGCTCGAAGAGCAAGTACGAGATATTCTTGTGGCTAGTGGACTTACAGAAGTCATCACCTACTCGCTTACCAGTCCCAAGAGCGTGGCCAAGCTCTATCCAACAGAGCAGTCTCCCCTAACGAGCTATGTGGAGCTGGAAAACCCCATCTCCAGCGAGCGGACGCACATGAGGCAGACATTCATGAATGAGCTTTTGGAGACAATAGCGTCGAACCAGCACCATCGGGAGCATGTTGCCGTCTTTGAGGTGGGGCGCGTATATTTGCCCGACCCCAAGAGCACAGATGGGTTACCCAAGGAACCACGGCGACTCGGGATCGCCCTGGCGGGGCTAAGGCGCTCTCCGTCTTGGGCCGAGAAGACAGCATCCGTAGATTTCTTCGATCTCAAAGGCATTGTTGAGACTCTGCTGCAACATCTTGGAATCGAGGGAGCGAAGTTCCTCCCCGTATCAGATCCTCCGTTTCATCCGGGGCGGTGCGCGGAGCTTAGTCTGAGCGGCGAGCGTCTGGGGGTGTTGGGCGAAGTCCATCCGCAGGTGGCTGAGCGCTTTGATCTCAAGGATCGAGTCTATCTAGCAGAGTTGGATCTGGAGCGGATGATCCCCCTCGCGGGTGAAGTGCGACCCTACCGTCCGCTTCCGCGATTTCCAGGCATCCGTCAAGATATCGCCGTGGTTGTGGAGGAGGGATTACCCCAGGAACGCGTTGAACGGCTCATTTGGGAAAGCGGTGGGGAGCTTCTTACATCTGTGAATCTCTTTGATGTCTATTATGGCGAACAAGTGCCACCGGGCAAGAAGAGCCTGGCCTATTCGCTCTACTATCTGGCGGAGGATCGAACGCTGACGGACCCCGAAGCTCAGGCGATCCATGCACGCGTTCAGAAGACACTTGAGACGCAAGTGGGTGCTCAAGTGCGTGGGCTGGAAAGCTGAGAATCTATTGCGAAGATGAGCATACAGCGTCGCTTCTTAAGGGCCCGCTCGCCGCTGCCTCCGCACCTCCACGCGGATGCCTCTTCGTAAGGTGTTCGTCACAAGACAACCGCGCTCCGCGATCTGGATCACCTTAAGGAATGCCTCTTCATCGGAACTATCCCCATACACCTCCATGATGGCCGAGCCAATATGTGCCGGAGCGTCACCGAGTTCACCCTGGACGACTACCTTTAGCCCGCTCACTGAAAGCTCACGGGCTTTCACCGCGGCAATGAGATTACTCATGAAACAGCCTCCCAAGGCCAATAGGAGCAACTCTCCCCCCAGAGGTCCTCGATCTAAGCCTCCCTTGTCTTTGGGGCGATCGATGAGCACGCGATGAGTTCGAGCGATACCCTCAGAAGTCGGAGTTGCCTCCACTTGCCGCACTTCCACAGAAATTGTGGGCATATTCTTCCTCCCAGTACCGTCGGTCTCAGGGAATCAGAACGATTTTCCCATAGGCCCCAGGCTGAAGAACCAACTGATGAGCTTGCGTGGCCTCACGTAACGGTAGCTCGCGACCCACCACGGGTTGCAGGATCCCTCTTTCTAACCCAGCAGCAAGCGCAGCATGTATCTTGTCCCTATCCGGTTTAGACACATTGAACAGGGACATGCCTAAAATAGCTGCGTCGCGACTCATCGCGTCCCGAGGATTCATCTCTACTGGGCCGCGACTGCCGATGACCACCACACGTCCCTGCGGCGCTAAAATCCTCAAGTCTCTGCCCAGATTGACATTGGCGAGCATCTCGAGAATGACATCCACACCGCGGCCATTTGTCAATGCGAGCGCTTGTTCCAGATGATCCGCTTGGTGATGATCGAGCACATGGTGTGCGCCTTGTTCCGTTACGAGCTGTCGGCCCTTTTGTGTCCCAGCCGTGGCAATGACCTGCAAGCCAGCAGCCCGCGCCAACTGCACGGCAGCAATCCCCACGCCGCCGCTGGCACCATGGATCAAGACAGTCTCACCTGGAGTAGTCTTGCCTCTCTGGAAGAGCGCGCGATATGCCGTCGCATAGGGAATCCCGATGGCTGCGCCTTGCGAGAAAGACACCCGTTGCGGCAAAAGCTGCACTTGTGATTCGTCGCAGAGCGCCTGCTCCGCATACGCGCCACTGACCGTCCCGCTGCTATACACCCGATCGCCCACTTTCAAACGTGTAACCCCTTCCCCAACCCGCTCGATGACTCCCGCTGCATCATGGCCAGGAGTGTAAGGCAACGAGGGTTTGAAGGTGTACGTGCCCGATCGAATATACGTATCCACCGGGTTGACACCTGCTGCCTTCACTCGAATCACAACCTGTCCTGGACCTGGCTGGAGATCTGGCAATTTTTCGAAGCTCATCACATCAGGATCACCGAACTTTGAGACGCGAATTGCCTGCATTCATCCCTCACCTCGCTCCTGTCTTTGTGTATGATGGACCAAACCTTGGGAACCGGCCGCCGATGATAACGACCAGGGTCTGCTGTTGTCAACTTCACTCTCTACAGTGTACCAACCCCCTTGCTCCCTGTTGCCTCACCTAAGAAAGTACTCGAAATGAGATTCGTTGCCTCACGTAAGAATGTACTCCAACTCCTTCCTCTCTTCCAGGCAGCGCACGGCTCTCTTGCGCTG
>JBBIPG010000049.1:0-17101 GCA_037442925.1 Candidatus Fraserbacteria bacterium
GCCCGCCCTTGGGCTTGGGCGGTTCCGGGGGTAAGAGGGGTTCGATCACATGCCACAGTTCGTCGCTGAGTAAAGGTTTCGCCATGCCTCATGATACCCCGTCTACCCCAGTTTTGTTAGGCGCTCTAAGGACCACAGCAAGAACTAGAAGCCCGATGAACGTATAACGTATGCGCTTCTCAACGGACATATGAAACTCCTCCTTTTGTGGTTGTTATCTTCAAACTTTCTGATAAATAGCCTCTTGAAAGGTCCCATCCCCATTACCCAAGAACACAGCTAGAGCATTATCTGCAAAGAAAGTGGCTGTCACTAAGTCCGGATTCTTGTCCCCGTTAAGATCCGCGAGCGCTATAGCCCATGGCGCACCCCTTACCTCAAGCTTCTGCTGCTCTACGAAGGTACCGTCTCCCAACCCCAGCAGCGCGGATACCGTTGACCCGAGGTCAGCCACCACAAGATCTTGCTTCCCATCGCGATTGAGGTCACTCGCAGATATAGCGGACGGAAAAAGATCAACCATAAAGCGCAGGGGCTTTTGGAAAGTCCCATCTCCTTCACCTAAGAAGACAGAAATGCCGTGCATGAACTCGGTCACTGCCAGATCTTGGAGGCCGTCAGCATTGAAGTCTGCTATGGCGAAGGAACGTGGTAGACTCATGAACCCTATCTCGGAGGACACTTCCAGGGCACCATTTTCTTTCATAAGCAACACTACTAACGCGAAAGACGTGGTATTCAAAGCAATCAAATCGGGCTTCTCATCGCCATTGAAATCCTTGGCCCGCAAGACCTCAGGGTCAAAGCCCATAGCCCAGCTCGACCCATCACTGAAAGTGCCATCGCCCTTGCCGTACAGCAACGCGACATTGTCGGCATGAGCAACAGCTAGATCTAGTCTGCAATCATTATTGAAGTCATGAACAACAACATCCTGAGGTGGGCTCCTGACCTTGATTTTGCCTGTAAGCTGGAACCTCTCTTGTCCCTCTCCTAGGAACACATCGACGTCATTAGAGCCCGAATTGGCCACTACAAGATCCTGTCGGCCATCCCGGTTGAGATCACCCATGGCCACCGTCATGGGTGCCTTACCCACTTCGAGGCTTACAGGTTCTTGAAAGCTTCCATCTCCCTTTGCAAAGAGGATGGATAGATTGCTTGCGTTCTGGTTGGCTACGACGGCATCTGGAATCGCATCTTGGTTGACATCGCCAATAGCAAGGGAGTAAGGACCTCTGACAGTCGTGGGTGCAACCTCTATGCCATTGACTGCCAAGGGGTCTACGAAGGGATCTGCAGTCTCGGCAAAGATCCCGGTACAGAACGGTTCCTTCCTTTTCGGATCACGATCTTTGTTTTTCACACCGAAGAGGAAGGTCACCGTAGAATTCTCCTGGGGCCTACTTGACTGTCTGTTCGCTACAGCCAAGTCCCAACACCCATCTCTGTTGAAATCGGCCTTGGCAAGGGAGCTGGGGTTTGGCCCCACAGGATATTTCTCATTGGGTTCGCCACCCGGCCCAATTAGCTCGAATCTTAGACTGAAATTCCCTTCCTTCTGAGTACCAGTACTCTTATTCAAAAACACAGAGACGTTATCTGTACCGGAGTTTGTAACAGCTATATCCTGATCGCCATCTCGATCAAAGTCCCCTAGTATGGCGGCAGTAGGCTCGTTACCATGAGTCTTTAACTTTACTTGCGGTTGGAAGGTACAATCCCCATGTCCCAGTAGGATCGAGATATCATGCGATCCCTTATTGACGACGACGAGGTCTGGGATACCATCGCCGTTGAAATCAGGGACAACGGGGTAGAGCAATTCCGGGAAGATGAACTCCAGCCAGCCCCAGCCGAAGCTCTGAATGACATAGCTGGGTTCTAGCCCAACTTTCACTGTTGCACAGAACTCAAACTTGGGGTCTTCTCTGCCTGTGCCTCGAAGGATGTGGATGTTGTCATCGAGTCCATTGCTCACAACCAAGTCTTGGATGGCATCCCCATCGAGATCCAGAACAGCCACGGAGTTGGGCCTGTTGCCGACAAGGAATCTCTGATAAGGGGGTGGGAAGCGACCTGTATTGTCCCCTTGCAGGACGAAGATGTCATCGGAGATCTGATCCACCACCACGACATCTTGATGCCCATCTCTAGTGAAATCTCCAACGGCCGCAAAGACCGGCTCCCCCTCTAGCTCAGGTATCTTAATAGGACTGTTGGGTCCCGGCTGAAATCGTAAAGTGCGTTTGCAGTCGATTCCTAGCAAGATCGAGATATCGCGGGAGGTCTCATTCGCTACGACCAAGTCTTGGCAGCCGTTGCTGTCGAAATCTCCAACAGCAAGAGATATCGGCCCTTCTCCTACAGATATGAAGCTTATCCCGAAAGACACTGGGCCAACTGCACAAGCGGCTCCACCGCTCCATAGGATGGTAATGTTGTTTGAGCTGTGGTTGGCTACGGCCAAATCGGGAATGCCGTCTTTGTTGAACTCGCCTGCAACGACGGAACTGGGGAGAATACCTACCGGACAAGCGGGAAACGTGGGAAACTGAAGCGAAGTTGTTGCTCCTCCGCTGGACGTAAACAACACGAAGGCTAACACCATCGTGACTGAAATTCTCTTGTCCATGACCCCTCCTTATCCTTATTTGTTGCGTTACTTGCTATTTTGGTTTGCCCTCTCCTTGCTTTGGACGCCACTAAGCGAATGCAGGGAATCCCTTAGTCGGCGCCATCTGCCTTGAAACTATACACCCTCGATGTACTAAAAAGGTGAAAAGGAGCTATCGAATTTGTTAAAAAATTGTGAAATGCAAAAGGGAAATGGGCTTGCTATGCGGGTTAACAAATCATCTGTAGTTTCTTAGACGACTCAGCTTTAGAGTAGGTCTAGAGCCAACCTCAGTCGCGCCTCCACTCCCCTCAAATCCCCATCCGTCAGCTTTCCCAAACGATAGCGCACTAACGCAGGCTCTAAAGTCGCCAGCGATGCCTTCACCACGGAAGGCGCAGAGAGCCCAGCCTGCCGCCAGTCCTGTAGATAGTAATCCATCTGCCCTCGGTGAACTGAGACTTGGCTGGTGATGGCCATCACGATGATGTCGTGTTCACTGCGATTGTAGAGCGCGCTACTCACGACCAGAGCCGGCCGCACTTTGCTGGTCGTTACGTCAGCGAAAGGAAAGGGGACGAGCACCACCTCACCGCGACTTGGCTTTCTTGGCATGGCGTTTCTCCCAGTCATCCCACAGCTGCGCATCCACAGGATTGTCCCAGACGCGATTCAATGCGGAAGCTGATAGTTCCGTAAACGCCCTTCGGTCAGCTACGGCCCAGCTGAAGGTGGCCTGTTGGAGATAGCGTCGAACGGCTTCTCGGAAGAGTTCACTGCGGGAGCGCTTCTCCAAGCGCGCCAGCTGGTCCGCCTCTTCGAGCAACTCCTCTGGCAATGAGATGTTGATCACCTTCGATGCCATGCAGACACCCCCTAGTTTATCTAAAGATTCAACAAAGATTGTAGTTAGAGAGCGGATGACTGTCAATGATAAAGGGGCCATGGACCAGCACGATATTATTTCTCACACTGGGCACACTATAAGAGATGGTGTATAATACCTCTTGAAAGGGGAGAGAGCCATGCCTGCCCGGCAAATTTCGGCCACGGTCGATGGCAAGCTGTACAAGGAATTCGAAGAGCTGCGATTGCAGACAGGTCACAAGAAGAGAAGTGAGGCTGTGGAGGAGGCCATTAGGTTGTGGATCAAGGCCCAAAGCGATGCCCTCATCGCTGAGGGGTGTAGAGCTTCACGAGAAGACGATCTCGCTATGGCAAGAGCTAGTAAGCAGAAGACCCTAAGAGCCCTCTCTAAAGACCTCTAAACGATGCCCGGAGACTCGCCCCTACGTGGAGACATCTACCACATCGACTTGCCAGCCCCTGTGGGGCCACACTACGCAGTTGTGATTACAGCAGATGCCATCAACCAAAACTCCGATACCGTTCTCGTGGCTACAATCACAACAAAGCGTCTGGACAGAATCTACCCTCATGAATTCAAAGTCCCGCGCGGGCTGCTCCCACAGCCTTCTAAGGTTAAATGCCAGAGCATAATAATGGTTGAGAAAAAGGAATTGACTGCCAAGAACTACGTCGGCACAATCGACAAGCAGGATATGCAGGGCTTGGATCTTGCGTTGCTGAAAGCACTCGATCTCTGGATTTGACAGTTGCCAATTGCCATGCGCTCCCCTTCGCAGTATCATAATGAGAAAATCTCGATGGGCATCAAGGCAGGGCGCTCATGAACAACGAGGAGGCACTACAGCAACGCGAGCTGATCCGCCATCTGTCTCTGGAGTTGCTCCGCGCATGGGGCTTCCACAGCGAGCAGCTCGAACAGCTCTTCAACGGCCAAGATGCCCAAGGCCGATCCCGCCAGCTGACGGATCTCGAAGACGCCGTGCTCGAAGCGTATTCAGAACTCTGGCAGAAGCTCCAGAACGAGCAGATTCGCGTGATCTGCCCAAAGACCGTCCGCTATGTTCTGATCGATGCCCTGCGTTGCCGTGGGTTGGATAGAAAACCCTTCACTACTCAAGAGCTGCTCAACGGGATTGCTAAGAGCCAGAAACCCGAGACGCGAAACCGCTACCTCAGCTGGGCCAAGTATGAACTGCAGGACGAACTCAAGACTCGCTTCGCCACGCTCTTCAACACATCTAATCACACTTCTCTCGAAAGTCTCATGGATTATTTTCTGGCCGAGTTCGTGCCACGCCAATACGCTGAACTGAAAAGTTCTTGCTCGAAATGCTCACCCCTTGATCGACTGTGCACAGCTTTTCTCAAGTCTGAAGGCGACCTTCGCCGAGCATCCCGCTATCGAGCACGGATCGTTCCCATCTGCCCGCGACTCGTCTTCTACGAGGAGGCTCGCCACGAGCTAGAAAGCCGCGCATGGGCGTCATTCGAAGAGCAACCTGAATACAAGGCACTCATCACTCTCGAGCGTCTGCGATACCAAGATCAACTGATTCGTTGCCAGCGCCCGGACGATGAACTAAGCCGCTATTTCGTGGATCTGCGCGACCCGACGGAGCAGCGACGCTTAGAAATTTGCACGATCTTCGCCCATCTGAAGCGTGAGTCGCGTCGCTCGCCGGCAAACTTGAAAGCGTACATGATCTACGCCTTCAGTCATTTCCCAGCGGTCGGGCGAAGCCAACCACCCCCGTGTATGCCCTTGGAGTGTGTGACACTCGATATGATCCAGGGATGCGAGTTCACGTGGGATGAAGTCTGCCGTCGTTTCCCCGGCGGCCCACAACCCGGCGACTACACGACCAAGCGCCGCATCGAGCGCGATATCCTTGCCCTTGCCCGAGAGTTAGGGTTCATACATGATGAAGAGAACCCAGAGAGAGGAGCTGGCAATGCCCGCGAATCAGAAGCCAAACGGACATGAGTGTGAGTCTTTCTTGAAGCCAGCGTTCAGAGGGGAATCGCCCCCGCGCCGCGCTATGCGGGGCATCTCACCACAGAGCTGATCGGGGCATACGCAGCTGGCGAGCTGGACGAAGCGGACAAGCTGAGCGTCGCTGCTCATCTCAACAGTTGTGCCCAATGCCTCAATGAAGTGAATGAGTTACGCACCGCCTGGGAGCACCTGACGGACCGGCTGAGCGCCGCTCTGCCGGAGCCGGATGCTCTTTTTGAAGAATCGCAGAAACTCGAAATCGCTCGACAAGCCAAGGGATTTCTAGCTAGACATCAACCCGAGACACTTGAGCTTTTCGATGAGATCTGGGGATTACTGAGTGCGAAGCCACTTCGCAAGATCGCACGCGCTCGGCCTCAAATGGTGCGTGGTGAACTGTCTGGTGGGCAAATCGGCGTGACCGTCTTGGCCTCGTTGGCTGCGATCTTAGAGAGCGAGCAGGTACGACGCTTGAGTGAAATTCCAAGCTCACGCCTAAGAGAACTCATCGCTCAAACTACAAGGGAGTGCGGCCTTTCTCCTGAGTGGGCTGAGAAGCTAGAGGCGTATCTCGTCTGATCACTACGATAAGTACAAGAGCGGCGCCGCCCACGCTGGATCTTCCCAGTCAAACGCAGTGCCTACGGCCAATCTGGCTCTTCGCAAGGCCTCCGCTGCGTCACCCAGCTTGGCAAGGGCTTGATAGAACGTAAGCGCCAATTCTCGCGCCCCGCGATCACTCACAGGCCAGCGCATCCCGATGACACAGGGAACGCCACTCTGCACGAACGCATCCGCCAATCCAGCCAACGCGACGTGAGAATGCCCTGTGGCCGAACCGCTCTCGCAGGAATTGAGAAAGATGAATTTGAGTCCGCATTCTTGAATTAGGCGTCGCAGCTCCTCAGCACGCAGTTTACGTCCTTGATTCAACACGAGATGGCTGGCACTGGCCAACTCCGGATCGTGATGCGAATGGCCGGAATAGTGAATGGCATCAAATGCACCCATCTGAAGTGTCTGGATGATCTTCTCTTTCGTAGCTTCTTGTCCCAAAAGAACTTCAACATCGATGGCGAGATCTTTTGTTAGCACATCATGAATCGCTTGAGTCTCCACCAGAGCTTCGTCCAGATCGCTCTCCGGAACGATGATTAAGACGCGCTGCACAGGTCCAAAAGACTGTGAGAACTCGGTGGCTTGAATCGGTGTGCGTGCCAGGGGCAAGAGCAAGGCCAGAAAATCTTCGCCGTTGTGAAGCAACTCCCAAGGGAGCGCGCTGGTTTCGCCTTCGACCTCAATGCGAAACGGTCCTTGGGGATGAGCATCGAGCAGGGAGGTGAGGTAGCCATGCGTGTCTTTAGGAATATAGAGACCATATAACTCGCGCCCCAGCTGGACCAGGCGTTCGTGTAGATCACGCCCCACGGCGTGGCGCTCCGGGGTTCCTCGCCGCGTACTGAAAGCGCTTCCTGCACATGCAAGTTTCTCGAAAGATGAAATCAACCGGCCTCGTTCTTCTGGGCTTATGCGGACGGTCTCCTGTCCCCGCCGCGGGCGTGGAGCGTTCGTGTGAAAGCGAATCAAGGTTTGGTCTCCCGCTTTGAGGATGCTGAGCAACGCCGTGGCTCGAGGTCGTTCTACAGCCGCAGTGTGAGATGTCTGGGTGCGAATTTCGAGGTGTTTTCTCAACCGTTCGCGCTGCTCGGACGTGGACAGCAAACCAAGCAGTTCATCAGGAGGATCATGAGAAAGTCGTTCGGCCGCGCGCCCCAAATTGCCACACAAAGCATAGAGCGTCTCTTGCCATAGGCTCTGACTAAACCCAAGCCAGAAGTTCATCCACACTCTAGAAAGCGGCCGAAGACGTGCCTGGACTATCAATTCCTGTCCATCCGTATGGGAATTCACATCGAGTTGCCAGGCGATGCCAATGGGTGGGAACCGAGCTGAGAACCTTATCACCAAGCTCCAGCCGCCGCGCTCCGGTTCTTCTAGAGATGCTGAGAGCGTCTTCCATTCAACCCTGAGTCCCAAAAGCCTTCCCCAGTACACCCCTTCACCAGTCTGAGACAGCTCAAGCGAGGGATCAATCAGAGATAGTGCAATATCCGGATGGAGCACTGCAAACTGAAAATCATCTTGACGTGCTTGGAAGTGCCAACTACGGACCTCTTGCGTTCCAGCGACCGAGCGCTGCGGATGACGCACTCGCGGCTTTTTGGATGCAGCCTCCATTTTAGGGACTCCCCAATCCCGTCTGATAATAAGACAATCTTGCTCGATGTGTCAAATCCCCAATTGACAGCCTCCGAGGTAAACAACTACTATGGAGAAAATCATATGCTGCCATCACAAGTCGTGGGAGCTATACTGCTTGTTGGCTTGGGGTTGGCTGGAGGAGTGTTGCTCTGCCTCGCGGTGGGGCAAGCGTACTGGGCATCTACCGCATTACGTGTGCAGCAACAGTTGCAGCGAGGTAGCGATGCGAAGACGGTCAGTGGCCGACGCCTCTACGGTCTAGCCGCCGTGTGGCTCGGATGCTCTGCTCTTGTAATCGGTGGAGAAGTCTTCGCGGTCAAGGCCGTGTGGGAGCGCTATTTCGCACCGCTCCCGTTGCACCGCGTGATCGCCTACGTATCAGACCAGAATGGCAGCAACGATATCTGGCTCATGGACGAGTACGGCCGCACGCGGGCGCTGACGTTCGATATGGCCAATGAGCGACAACCCCGCTGGTCGCCCGACGGCCAATGGCTCTTATTTTTGTCCGACCAAGCAGGCAATGATGACATTTTCGTCATGAATGCCGAGGGCACTATGAAACAAGCACTCACACAGACCCCCGAAAGCGAGGATTGGATCTCCTGGTCGCCCGATGGCAAGGCCATCTTGTTCACACGAGGACGACTCACGGACAATCAACTCTGCATTCTGAGCGTGGATATGATCCGTCAAGTGGCCACGGGCGAGAGCTGCATCTTCATAACAGAAGGGAAGATCAATAAACCCAGCTTCTCCTCGGATGGCAGGCAGATTGTGTTCAACTTGGGCCATGATGGCTGGTTTCGCCTCTGGATCGTGGGTAGCGATGGGACGGATGCTCACCCGCTCGACTCCGCCGCACAGAGCGGGATTGCCTCTTGGTCGCCGGATGGGAAACGCATCATCTACCGGCGGGCCGCCGACTACAACAAACCTTCTGATTTACAGATCATTTCTCCTGACGATGGAGCTCTGCGTCATGTGCGTCATATCGAGGCATCGCAAGTGCAAGCCAACTGGTCACCTGATGGTCAAAGACTTTACTTCACGAGCGATCCCAGCGATCCGCCGCTGGCTGACATGGGTCGATTGGGCATTGTAAGCGCCGATGGCTCCAAGTTGATCTGGCTCGACGACGGTGAGAACTGGGTCTACGGGCAAGCGCAATCCTGGCAGATTGAGAGTTGGGATGAACACAATAGAATCGTTTACTCTCACAAAGAGGACGGACAATACGATCTTTACTTAATCGGCTCCGACGGCTCCGATCGCACTCCATTGACAGACACACCCGCGAATGAATTCCACGCCGTCTTCCGCCCCGTGCTGCCGCTCAAGCAACGGTAAAGAATCTGTCAACGGATCTAGAGCCGATTAACGGATCATGTAGCTTGCAGCCATCCGCTCACTGTTCTTCTCCATCCGTTGACAGATCCCACCAGGTGTCAGGTTTCCCCCGAATTCGGCGGCAGTCTTATTTTGGGGAGGTACTCTCAACGATGGCCCTAAAAATCCAGCTTTTCGGGGAGCTGCGCGTCTGGCGGGAGGGTGAAGAAAAGCCTGTCGAGAAACAGGAGTGGCTCGATCGCAAGTCCATACAGCTCTTTGTGATCTTGGTCAGCGAGCCGGGCCGTGTCTTCCACAAAGACGAGTTGATGGAGTGGCTTTGGCCGCGCTCCGATCCGACACAGGCCCAGACTTCCCTACGCAACCGCATCAGCCGCTTGCGCCGACTCTTGGAACCCAAACTGGCTAAGGGGATCAGGTCCCACTACATCAAGACTTGCCCCGGGGGCTATTGTTTCGAGCCCGAAGCAGAGTACGAGATCGATATCCTCTCTTTTGAGGCATCGTATCGAGAAGGGCGAGCCTCGGAGCAAGCAGAGCAGTGGCATGAGGCCATCGCCCACTACACACGCGCGGCAGCCCTCTACAAGGGTGATTATCTCAGCGAAGAGCGCTATGAAGCGTGGGTTCTAGCACGCCAAGAGCACTGGAAGCGTATCTATTTGGAAGTCCTCGTGCACCTGGCCGAGTGCTGGGCGCGGGTGGGGCTATATCGAGAGGCTGTGGAGCACGGTGAGCAAGCGATCGAGATTGCCCCCACATGGAGCGAGACGATGTATCGTCAATTGATCAGTTACTATGCCCATCTAGGCGACCGTGCTGGGATGATGCGAACCTATGCGCGCCTCGAGCAGATGCTGGCTGAGTATTTCCACGCGGAGCCCTCGCCCCAGACGAAAGAGCTCATTGAGAAGATAGTAGACACATGCTCTATTTCCCGAAGACTTCGAGCAGGATGCGCACGACGATCAATACCCAGCCCACGATGACCACCAACCAGGCCAGCTTCTTAGCCACTTCTATCAGAATGAGAAAGAGCGTCAAGAGGATCAAGAATCCCAAGGGATCGACGAGATCTGTGGGCATCTGATAGCCGACGATGTACTCAATGAGCCCTGTGATGAGTTGCCCCGCCCAGTGGGCCAACGTGTAGAGAAATGTCAGCAATTGATCGAAAAGCTCTCGCAGACGGCTCTCAGCCGGCGGTTCCTCCTGCGCGCCAAGCCAGATCCAGGTTGTGTACATAATGGATTCACCGCACGAGTCCTATCATACTTTCTCGCTTGAGGTCAATTTGACCCCATAACCGCAGACCCAAGTCCACTGACGACCCGAAGAGAGTCTCAACAAGAAGGGGCAGAACCGTCCTATGCTAGGACTGGGCTTCCTTCTTCTCGGATGATCTAGCCGTTACGCTGAGGGTACTTGCTAGACATTTAGCGTGAGAAGAGGGCGGGGGCACTCTCATGAGGAAGCCCCCGCTCACGCTTGCTCACCAAAGCGCTCCATCACCGCTGCAATCCATTTCGTGCCGGAAATCAAAACATCGATCCGTTGGTTCTCATTGGGGGCGTGAGTATTGCTGTACGCATGATTGCAGCCGATAGCCACGGTGGGCAGCTTCAACACATGCGTGAAGAGATGCATCGGACCAGAACCTGCGGAGCTTACGTGCACGATGGGTTCGGAGCCAAAAACCTCATGGGCCGTGTCACAGGCGATGCGCGCGATTTCTGCGTCGAGCGGCGTGCGGGCCGCCGGGTTCTCCGCCTGAATGGTGAGCTCAATATCGCCAAAGCCGTGTTGCTTCAAGTGATCTCGTAAGAGCCGGGCGAGCTTTTCTGGGTCTTGATCCGGCACCAGACGAAAATCCATCTTGGCTTTGGCATAGGCGGGCAAGACGGTCTTATGGCCATCGCCGATGTAGCCAGAATAGAAACCTGCAATGTTCGCTGTGGGGTTTCCCGCCAAGGCCTTCTTCAGTCCCAGTCCCGACATGCCTGCGAGAAATCGAGTGATCCCAAGATCGCTCTTGAGTTGTTCTTCTTGCAGTGGCTCTTTCTCGAGGGCTTTTAGTTCCTCTGTGGTGAACTCACGCACGTCATCGTACCAGCCGTTAATAGAGACTCTACCCTGGTCATCGCGGAGGGTGCCGATGGCTCGCAACAGTCGCCATGCCGGGTTCTCGACAATGGCCGCTCGGGCAGAGTGAGAGTCCTTTGCCAAGGTCTTCACGAAAAACTCCACATAGAGCATGCCCTTAAGCCCCAGCGTCACTGCCGGGATATCACCGTAGTCGAGCCCGCCGAACTCCCAGATAGCTCCATCTCCTTGAAGTTGAGCACGATGTTGGTGAACGAACTCTGCAAAATGGGGACTGCCGATCTCCTCCTCGCCTTCGACCACAAACTTTACGTTGCAGGGGA
This sequence comes from Candidatus Fraserbacteria bacterium, assembly GCA_037442925.1. Classification (GTDB taxonomy): domain Bacteria; phylum Bipolaricaulota; class Bipolaricaulia; order RBG-16-55-9; family RBG-16-55-9; genus RBG-16-55-9. The sequence goes on from JBBIPG010000049.1 coordinate 11,522, forward strand.
GATCTCCCTTCACTGCTAAGAAGGCTTCTATGACAGCGAGGCGAGAGATGATGTTCGCTTTGTTATCGGCTGCACCGCGCGCGTAGACCTTCCCGTCTCTCACTTCGGCCGCCCAGGGATCGCTCTCCCACAGCTCCAAGGGCTCCGGCGGCTGAACGTCATAGTGGTTGTAGAAGACGAGTGTCTTTGTAGAAGACCGGCTTCTACGCTCACCGTAGACTACGGGCGGGCCTTCTTCGAGGGGCACAAGCTCCGCTTTGAGCCCAATCTCCTTCATAAGATCTTGTACCCGCTCGGCACACTCACGAAGCCCAACACCTTGGGCGGAGACGCTCGGTTGTTGACAGAGCCTTTGGAGGCGCTCTACCGTCTGACTCGCGTGGTCGTCAATATACTGATCTACATTCTTATCACGGATCACAGCATCCCTCCCCTTTTATACTGGGGAGTATAGAGCGGGGAGGGATCTGCGGGCAAACGGCATTGTGTACTACTGGCCTTCTTTCTTGAGGATGTTCAGCTGGGATTTCAGCGTGAGGACCTCGGAGTTGCCATAGCCACCGGCATTGCAGCTGAGCACACCGCTCATCCACGAGTTCTCGGCGTCCGGGGCCTGCAAGGTCTTGGCTTCATACAGGAGGACCTTGCTCTCTCCGGCCTTCATGCCGATCCAGACCCCCGATGGCTCATGAAGCAGATGAAACTGAGGGAACCAGATGTTGTCCTCCCAGGTGACGATTTGCACGTCCTGCTTGGCCTTGAGGGTGACTTGCACGGTGAATCTTTCCCCCACGCGGATCTTCTCCGGTAGGACGCGCTCGAACGAGCAGAGTTCGCCTTCTTCCACATCGCGCTGCACGTTCAGCTCAGGCTGGGGAGCCTCTTGAACGACAAGCTCGATCTTATCTCGGCCCTCTGCGCCCGTGGAGGTGATGACGCGCAGTCGAACCTGATATGTTCCTGGTCTCTCATAGCTGTGGGTGACATATTGTCCTTCATCACTGGTCGCATCCCCAAAATTCCAGCTGTAAATCATAACTTTCTCGTGGTCGGGGTCCGGCAAGGTGACTTCCGCGCGGAAGCGGAAGGTCATGGCTTGGGCTCCACCCTCCGGCTGAACATAGACGATCTGAGCTTTCACTTCCGATGTCGGGGGAGGTTGTCCGTTGCTGCCTGGGTCTGGTGTGGGAGTTAGGGGTTCCCAACCGCAACCTCCCAGAAGCAACATCAGGGGCACGATTCCTGCAATTCCCATCCAAGAGAAGATGCGTCTCATGTGGTATCCCTCCTCATAGACAGAGCATGACACGGCCTTCTCGACGTTATGACGTGATGGTACGGCAGAGATGCTCGTAGGGCGCGGGGGCATGCCTGGTTAAAAAGAGAATCTCAAGTTCACGGGGGAAGACGGCGCTCACTTGGAGGTGGGACGTACGTCCGGGCGCGTATCTCTGGTGGGCCCAGCAGGACTCGAACCTGCGACCTTCTGGTTAAAAGCCAGCTGCTCTACCACCTGAGCTATGGGCCCGCAGACGCACCCTAAGCTTACTTAAAGAGCGTTGCAGCTTCAACACCGACGGTACTTATTTATACTCCAGCGTTTCGCAATTGAATTCGGATTTGCCCCGCTCGCTGCCGTCCGGGTCGCCGTAGTGGCATCGATCTATCTCTTGATTCTGATCATTTTTTAGGACAACCGTGTCTTCCCCGTTGTCCCCGATCTGCGTTCTGGCGCACCAGTAGAGCTGCGACATCGAACTTCACCGTGGACTTCGCATCGGCCTCCAGACCGTCGGTCCCATTGGAGATGAGCTCTCCGCCGAGGACGGTCACGTACGCCGGGTGGCTGCACTCGTTTGTGAATTCATAGTTTACTTGTCCTCATCTCCTCCTGCAAACGGGCTGCGTTGAGAGCGGCTACCGGTTGACGTATCGAAGAGAATGGATTAAGCTCTACGCAGGAGAGCATATGGGATGCGGGGTTGTGGGAGTTCTGCCCTTTCGTGAGGGGGATACGCGTGAGGCTTTGGGGCTGACCATCGAGCTCCTCGAGGACTGCCGCAACCGCGGAGAAGACGGCACCGGGCTCTTGCTCTACGGCCACGGGCTCTTCCCTCAGCTCTTCCACTTGGAGAAGTGGTTCGGTTCGGCCTACGAGATCCCCAAGCACCTCTACGAGTTGAATTTGTCGCACCACCCAGAGGTTCTCCTCGGGCATACCCGCTACGCGACCCGTGGAGTCATCTCGGAAGAGAACATCCATCCCGTTTGGGCCAGCTATTCCGCGCAAGGGCGCGACGTCAATCTCTTCTTGGTGATGAATGGAGAGCTCTCGTTCACCGAGCGGTGGATCCGCCAAGCGCAGGATGTGGGCATCAACCTGCACGGCTCTACAACAGACACGACGGGTTGCGCAGGCAAGATGCTGGGCCTCTATCTGGACTTGCACGATTTGGGGGCTGCGCTCACAGAGTTCTATAAGCAGGCATTCCCTTTTGGGGGCTTCACATTCTTGGGTCTTCTCATCGACAACGAAGACGCCTTCTTCTTCTACGTGCGAGATGGCATGCGCCCGCTGCACGCGGCGCAACCGGAGGGCTTTTCGATCTTCGTCTCTGAGACCAAGCCTCTTACGAGTCTCGGCCTCAAGTATGATGAGATCGATGTCATCCCACCGGGCACGGTAGGCTTCTACTCGCTGGCCCAGAAGCGCTGGGAGCGACTCGACATGAATCGCATCTTGAAAGGTCGCGCCAGCCGCGGCGAGTGCTCGTTTGAATACGCCTACTTTCAAGAGCCCAACTCCATCATGCACGGGCGGAGCATGGATGAGTTACGAACGGAATTTGGCAAGGCTGCTTGCAAAGAGCACCCGCCTCCAGATGATCATGAGGAGCATCGTATCATCGTCGCTCCCATCCCCAAGTCAGGCATCAGTGCCGCCTATGGCTACGCCGAACAGGCTCTTAGAGACGACAGAGACGTGCACCTCGGAGCGATCGTGCTGCGTCGCAGCGGAGCAGACACGCGCTCCTTCTTAGGGGAGGGGCGCTCTGAAATTGTCCGGCGCCTGAAGAGAAAGTTCGAGATCAACGTTCAAGAGGCCAAAGATGCCGTCGTGATCAATGTGGATGACAGCATCGTGCGCGGGAATGTCTCGGCGTGGATTGCCAAGATGGAGCGAGATGCCGGTGCGAGAGAAGTGCGCTTCGTCTCTGCCTGGCCGCCCATCATTGGACCTTGCTACGCAGGGATCGCCATCGATGTGGGCCAGCCTCTCGCAGAAATCGTTGCCGAATTCGACCCGCCAGAGCTCGTTGAAGATCACAGTCCTTTAGAGGAAAAACTCAAGGAAGGCTACGAGCATGAGGAATTCGGAGTGACTCAATTCGACGATGTCGGCTACGTCAGTCCTAAGGGCGTAACGGACATCCTCAAGAAGATCATCCCAGGAGATTTCTGCACGGGTTGTTTCTCTGGGCTGTACAACTACATCAACCCACTCAACATTGGGGGGAAACCCTACCGCTATGCGAAATGGCTGGATGAGTTTATCCGGCTCAACGGGGTAGAGATGCCCGAGATCAAGGAGGTTCCGGATGTACCTGCCGCAGTCATGCTCAAGGAGCAAGCAGGGACAGCGAATCGGAGTAAGAGCTAGGCCCTCCTCGCTTTGGGCGGTGGCGGTCGCCCTGAGCATATTACTCATCAGTCTTGTGGGATCATCGCAGGAGACGTCGGCTCTTCTTCGGGTGGGAGCGGGTGTGGCCTTCGTGGGGGACGGCTTTACTCCTCTGGGGCGCGTGGTTGTCGATGTGCTGCCTCTTTTGTTTGTTACGGTATCGCTGGATGCTGAATACTGGCTTTTCTCGGTAGGCAGTCAGCAACTTCTGCCCTTTCTTACGGCGAACATGCCCTTGATCTTCCGCGCTACGGCGGGGATAGCACCCATCGTGACGATCTCTTCTCAGGGCATAGCGTTGGTGCCGCATACTCTCGCCGTAAAGGGAGGACTGGAAGTGCCTGTGGGTCCGCTGGGTATCTTTGGCGAGGCGCTCTTTTTGGTCTCTTCTCGAGATGTGTATTCGGATGGATTCTACGTGGCAGTTGGGGTTACGTTAGGGTTCTAGATGCTTTTTCAGATTGGTTCAGAGAAGGGCGGATCTCAGGGGAATGGGGCGGAAGTCAATCGGCTTAAGGAACAGTATTGCGGCATAACTCCCTCCTCGGGTATGTTATGCCGCATGTAGCGGTATAATCACTAGTTATGCGCCAAATAGAATCGAAAGGTGTTGTAAATGCCGAGTCCAGCTTATGAATCAAAGGAAGACGAATACTGGTACAATGTTTCCCCTCAAGATGACCTACCATTGGCAGGCCAAGTAGATCTTGACATTGATCTAAAATCAGTATCCGAGTTCTTTCTCAGGCTTTCTGCTGCAACTGATGAATCCTCAGCTAAGAGGATTATCTTAGAAAACCTTGTTTCTAATCCCCTCATTTTCAGTTATGGCAGACAGTTTCTTGGGCTGAGTGACAAAAGAGCCTATCTAGACCTTTCCTATCTAGCCAGTCGCACACCGCACCCTACGCAACCCACAAGCCTTAGTGGGTGTCACCCATGGACACTTACGCGCCATCCAATGGCATTCTTTCTTAGGTTGTTGAGTGGTTCTCAAGGCAAGCAAGTTCAAATTGCTACTGCGGATATGATAGCCACCTATCTAATCCAGCAGGGCCTATATCAGGCGGCACAGGGATTCTCTGGGATGTCACAAGCCTTGATGGAGTTGGTCTATACGCGCCTTATTGCTCCAAAGGAGTATCAGCAAAAAGCAGCTAAACGACGTGGACACGGTTGCGAAGCCGCTCTAGCTACAGTTCTAGAGAAATCTGGTGTGGATATTCTTCCGCAGAATAAAGCTACAAATCCAATGGGAGCAAGTGATCCTCACCTCAATCTAGAAACTATGACGGTATCAGATCGGCAAGCTGGCACAACCCATGCCTTCGATATGCTGATTCTGTCCAGAGGTCGCGTCCGGGTGGCGATTCAATCTCTGATACATACATCAGATCCAGGCCAGTATGGTGTGGATAAGAGCAACGAGACTGTCGCTATAGCCCAGAAGATTCGAAAGTGGAACATTGAGCACAAGTCCAAGATGCCTGTTGAGCTTTGGGGACTACTGGATGGAGTTGGATTTAGTGAGAACAAATCAGACACTATTAATAAACTGCTGAGGGAGTTTGACTATTTTATTCAGCTTAGGACGCTTTATAAAGCACCGCTCCGATTACATTTACTAGGCCTGATGACGGTAAAGGGAATTCGCTTTTCGGAATACTACGACACAGAAGACATTTCTGCTATAAGAGAGCGATACATACCAAATGATGTGGAAGTCATTGCAGATGTTGCAAGAATACCGAGCGATTGGGTGCCTATTCAGGGTAGTGTAGAGTTTGGTGTGTAAAAAGGGGTGAGGTAGAAATGTTGAGACACCAAGAGGGCTCCTTCAAGATGAGTCATCACACTCACAAAGGAGGTCCTGATGTCTCAACCAGATCTAAGATCCA
>JBBIPG010000050.1:0-17058 GCA_037442925.1 Candidatus Fraserbacteria bacterium
ATTGCGGCCACCCGTGCCAACATCAGCGGTGTGGAGATCGATGCGTCGGCCACCTTCCGCACCTGGAAGATGGAGAAGAAGTAACCCAGTAGCAAGCTAGGACGCTAAGGTCGGGGGCAAGTGCATTGCCGCTTGCCCCCTTCTCTTTCTTACCCCTTGCTGGAAAATTCACCCCACTTGACAAGCCCTCCGTCCTCCGTTATAATGCTGTTAGCAGTCTAGCATCAAGACTGCTAAATCTCAGATAATGCGGAACAGAAGGAGGGAATCACCATGGTACGACTTCCAGAACTCTGGCGGGAGCCATTGGCTCTCAGCCGCCGAATGGAACGGCTCTTCGATGACTTCTTCAGCCACGACTGGCCCTTCGAGGCCACTACCTTCGGACGCACCGACATCTACGAGAAGGACGGCCAATTGGTCTATGAGACGGAACTGCCCGGTGTCAAACGCGAGGACGTCCACATCAAAGTCGAGGACGGAAGACTGATCATCTCTGGCGAGAGCAAGCGCGAGGAGCGCGTGGAAGAGGAGAACTACTTCCGCATGGGACGCCGTTATGGCAAGTTCCAGCGCTTGTTCCCGCTCCCGGAGGAGATCGCCGATCCTAAGAAGATCAAGGCCAAATTCGACAACGGCATCCTGAAGGTCAGCGTGCCTCTTAAGGAATCTCTTAAAGAGAAGGAAAAGCCGATCGAAATCCGAGTGGAGTAGTCACAAGCGTCCTCAGGCATCGACAAGAGAGCCCGGTCTTCTAAGGCCGGGCTCTTTCATTTGCTCTTTGCCACCCTCATTGCCTATAATAACTCGGGGGGATCGATGGCAGAGCAGCGCTGGCAAGGCCGCGACGTAATCTCCATCCATGATTTTTCCCGACAAGACATCGCGGTCGTTCTTCAAGAAGCCCGTCATATCCAACCTGATCCCGCTCTGCTGCGCGGCCGCGTCATGGCCTCGCTCTTCTTCGAGCCCAGCACCCGCACGCAGCTGAGCTTTGCCAGTGCCTGCGAGCGCCTCGGAGGCCAAGTGGTCGGCTTCTCCAGCGCAGACGTCAGCAGCAAAGCCAAAGGGGAGACGCTGGCCGACACCATCCGCATGGTCGAGGGGTACTCCGATGTCATTGTGATCCGTCACCCTCTGGAGGGCAGCGCACGCTTAGCTGCCGATATGGCCGAGATTCCCGTGATCAACGCCGGTGATGGAGCCAATCAACACCCCACTCAAACTCTGCTGGACTTGTTCACGATCGAAAAATTCGCCGGCCAGATCGACGAGCTTTCCATCGGGATGGTGGGTGATCTAAGGTATGGTCGTACCGTCCACTCGCTGGCTACAGCTCTCACGCGCTTTCAGGGAATCAAGCTCCGGCTCATCTCACCGTCGACCTTGCGCATGCCGCCTTCCGTTCTACGAGAACTGGAGGGAAAGCTTGAATACACCCAAGAAGAGAAATTGGATCTTCGAGGCTTGGACGTGGTCTACGTCACCCGCATTCAAAAGGAACGCTTTCCCGATATTGAGGAGTACGAAAAAGTGAAAGGCGCGTATGTGATCAACGCCAAAACCGTCGAGCAGCTGGCACCGGATGCGATCATTCTGCATCCCCTGCCGCGCGTGGATGAGATCCATCCCGAAGTCGACGCTCTTCCACAGGCCAAGTACTTCGAGCAAGCCAAGGGAGGCATTCCCGTGCGTATGGCACTGTTAAAGCTCTTGCTCTTAGGAGATGGGTAATGGCCGAGCTCAAAGTCTCCAAGATCAGACGCGGGACGGTGATCGATCACATCCGCTCTGGGATGGCACCGGCCGTGCTTAAGATACTGGGCATCGATCGCGGCTTCTCTGATGTCGTCGTGGTTGCCATGAACGTGAAAAGCTCTCAACTGGGCAGCAAAGACATCGTCAAAGTGGAAAACCAGATCCTCGATGAAGAGACACTAAAGAAGATCTCGATTATCGCTCCTCACGCCACCATCAATATCGTCAAAGACTTCGAAATTGTAGAGAAGCGAGGCGTCTCACTGCCCAAGGAGCTTCGCGGTATCTTAAAGTGTCCCAACCGCAACTGCATCACCAACTCCACCGAGCGTGTGGAATCGTACTTCGTGTGCGAACGCAAAGACCCCGTCGAATTCCGTTGTCACTACTGCGAAGAACTCGTCGAGGCGGAGCAAGCTGAGTTGATCCTCTGATGCGAGCCTTCTTCTGTCTGGAGTTAGATCCCCCTCTGCAACAAGAACTGGATAAGATCACACAGACGCTTCGTAGAGTGCGCTTGAAGGTCAGCTGGGTCAAGCCAGAGAACTTGCACGTCACGATGCGATTCCTGGGTGAGATTTCCGAAGGGCTTGTGCCGAAACTGGAAGCCGCTGCGCGTGAGGCCTTGCGAGAGAGCGACATTCCATCGGCTGTCACATGGGAGCTGGATCGAGTGGGAGCCTTCCCCAGCGTTGAGCGCCCGCGGGTGGTTTGGGTAGGCAGTTGGCAGGAGCCGGAGATGCTGGGTCGTCTGGCTATCGCTTTGCAAGAGAAGATGGAGCCATTGGGCTTCAAACCGGAGCGCGACCGTTTTGTGACGCACATCACACTGGGGCGGGTCAAGGACGAAGGACCAGTTGTCAGGGCGTTGACCCAAGCCTTGCAAGCTCTCACGCCGTTTCGCCACACGGCGTGCGTCCGTGATCTCACACTGATGGAGAGCCAACTCACGCCTCAAGGCTCCATCTACCGGCCCGTCTTTCGCCTTTCATTCTTACAGTAGAGGTTTCTACATGCCATTTGAATATCGTGAGCACACAGGCGAAGCGTGGCTGGTAGCTATCGGCAAGACGCTCGAAGAGGCGTTTGCTGAGGGGGCCCGAGCACTGTTCAACTTGATGGTCGATCTGGCTCACATCGAGCCTCAGCAATCCGTGGAGATCTCTTGTCATTCTGATGCGGTGGATACACTCTTTGTCGAATGGCTAAATGCTCTTATCGTTCAGAAAGACACTCAAGGTATGCTCTTCTCTCGTTTTGAGATCGAGCCCATTCGCAAGACAGCCCAAGAGTATGAGCTAAGGGCGAAGGCTTGGGGTGAGTCATTTGATCCTCGAAAACACGAGAGCCACGTAGACGTAAAAGCAGCCACCTACGCCGGACTCAAATGCGAGAAAACGAGCGAAGGGTATCGGGTGGAGTGCGTGGTCGATATTTGAAGTTTAGTCCATGCGTGCCTCGCCGCGCTTGACCATCGGGTCGCGGCCACTGGCTCCTGGATGCTTTTCCGTCAACATCTCTTTCGTGTAGATCATCTCTTCGCGGGTGTATCCCGAAAGCTCATACTCATCGCTTAGCACAATGCAGTCCACAGGACAGACTTCTTCACAGTCGCCCACGAAGATGCAGCGCAGCATATTGATCTGAAAGTCGGCTGCATAACGCGCCGTCTTTGAAATGGGCTTATCTTTCGGATTCGGGGCATCCTGGACGTGAATAGCCTGCGCGGGGCAGACGATCTCGCAGAGATGGCAGGCGATGCACCGCTCCATGCCATCCTCCCACAAGCGCAGATAGTGCCGTCCTCGGAACATCGAAGGCGGCTTACGCTTCACATCGGGGTATTGAATCGTCACCGGCTTCTCAAAGAGGTAGCTGAATGTGACGCTCATCCCCTTGAGCATGGCAGACAAGCCTTCCAGTGCGTTCTTCATAGACATCGTTTCAGATCACCTGTCCACGTCACCCAATACGGGGTCAACACTGGCAATGGCTACGACAGCATCCGCGATATAGCCACCTTCAACCAGGAGCGGCAGAGCTTGAGCGTTCACAAACGAGGGCGAGCGCATGCGAACTCTCAGGGGCTTATTGCTTCCGTCACTTACAACCCAGTAGCCCTTCTCTCCACGCGGGGATTCGACCGTCACATAGGATTCGCCTGGTGGCACGAGAAATCCCCGATGTGGATGACGCCACCACACCGAACGCTCACTCTTCGAAGGAGGCTGGAGCCCTTCAGCTACAATCGGGCCCTGAGGCAGCTTGGCCAGCACTTGCTCCACGATGCGAAGACTCTGTTCCATCTCGGACATGCGCACCAGATACCGTGCATAGGCATCGCCCGCTGGCTGAGTGGGAATTTCGAATTCAAACTCTGGATAGGCGGAGTAGGGAAAGGCCCGCCGGGTATCATACGCAACGCCACAGGCCCTTAGGATCGGTCCCGTAAGCGCATAGGCATAGCATTGTTCTCTCGTGAGCACGGCAATCCCCTCGTTGCGCATGCGCCAGATGGGGTTCTTCGTCAGGAGATCGTGATACTCTTTCCAGTGAACTCGGAATTCGCCGACGAACTGCTTCACAGCGTCCTCGAAGCCACGAGGCAAATCCCTCATCACGCCGCCCACGCGGAAGTAACGCGGGAACATGCGAGCACCGGAGATCAGCTCAAAGAGATCTAAGATGCTCTCGCGATCACGGAAGCAGTACATGAAGACGCTCGATACGTTGAGTTCCAAGGCGCCCGTTCCCAACCAGACGAGATGGCTGGCAATCCGCGAGAGCTCACACATCATGACTCGTATGTACTGCGCCCGCTTGGGAGCCTCGATCCCCAAGAGCTTCTCCACCGCGAGAACATATCCCATCTCCTCATGCAAGCTGGAGAGATAGTCCATGCGGTCGATCAGCGGGACGACTTGATGATACGTGCGATACTCGCACTCCTTCTCGATCCCCGTGTGCAAATAGCCAATGTGAGGCTCGCAGTGAACCACACGCTCCCCATCGAGCTCCAGCACCAAGCGGAGCACCCCGTGTGTGCTGGGGTGCTGAGGCCCCAGGTTGAGCACCATCGTTTCGGTGCCCTTCTCCTGGTCCGTCTTGACCCTCTCTAGTTCGAGATCAATCTGTTCTTTCCACATGGCACACGCATCTCTTCATCCTTATTCGTATTTCTTGGGAATGACCTCGCTCGGAAGCTTATGGGTCCTGACGCCTTTGAACTGGACAGGCTCCTCGGTGAGCGAATAATCTTTTCGTAAGGGGTGGCCGATCCATTCATCCGGCATGAGAAGCCTCTTCAGATGGGGATGTCCCTCAAATCGAATCCCGTAGAAGTCATAGAGCTCGCGTTCAAACCAGTTGGCTGACGGCCAGAGTCTTGTCGCCGAAGGGAGCAGAGGGTTCTCGCGCTCCAGTTTCACTTTGATCATCAGCTTGACCAACTGTGTGTGCGAATGCAGGAGATAGATGACATGGAAATAGGGTTCCCTCTCTAGATAATCGGCGGCCGTGAGATCGTAGAGTACATTGAACTCCAGTTGCTCTTTGGCCAGGGCCAGGATGTCGAGCAGAGCCTCTTTCTTCACCACAAGCATCCTCAGGCCAGACTTAATGACTTCTTCACCCGTGATCGCACCGGGATAGCGCCCGCGAATCTGCGCGACGGCTTGCGTCACATGCTCTGGGTTCCCCAAGCTTCTTCCTCTCCGCGCATTCCATGAAAAGTTGCCCACATGCTAACAGAACTGCCCGATATTCTCAATGATGGACGTCATGGCGCAAGGGCCATTTCGCCGCTACCACACCGGCCAAGTAGAACGATCCGGTGATGCAAAGAATATCGCCAGACTCTGTCAGCTCGAGTGCGCGACGAAGCCCCTTCTCGATGTCTGGTTCCGATTCACATACGAAGCCCGGCGACAGCTCTTGGGCCATGTGGCAGAGTTCGCTCGGGTCCACTCCCCGCGGGTGTCCGATTCCCGTGAACACAGCCGCTGAGGCCATGGGAATGATCTGGCATAGGCTTTCTTTGACGTCTTTGTCGCGAGACATGCCGAGCAAGAGCACAACGCGCTTGCCGGGATAATGAACACTCAGTGTTTCGCGTAGTGCCCGCAGCGAGACGGGATTGTGCGCCACATCCAAGATGACCATGGGGGTTTTGCCAATGACTTCGATGCGGCCGCGCAACGTAACATTCGCCAGTCCACGGCGTACGTGCGCCTCTTCCAGAGTGAGAGGAAGAACCTCGCAGAGCGCTTCGAGGGCAGCCACGGCCACCGCGGCGTTCCTGCGTTGATGTTCTCCCACGAGAGGCAGCGTGAGGCTGTCGTATTGTCGTCGCCACGTCTTTAACGAGAACTCTTGGCTCTCCTTGCTCTCTCTTAGCTCAAAGTCTCGACTCAATTCGAAGAGCGGTGCCTTCCGCTCTTGGGCGATCTCGCGAATCACGTGTGCAGGTCCAGGTTCGATCACTCCGGAGATCACGGGAACTCCTGCCTTGACGATGCCGGCTTTCTCCGCGGCAATCTTCTCCAACGTATTGCCCAAGATGTGCATGTGATCGTAATCAATGCTGGTGATGACCGAGACTTTAGGATGGACCACGTTTGTGGAATCGAGCCTTCCCCCCAAGCCGACTTCCAACACCACGCAATCAACGCCCATCTCAGCGAAATACACGAGTGCCAAGACGGTGATGAGATCGAAGAACGTCAGCGGATTGCCCGCCACGCGTTGCCGTTCGAGATGTGGGTACAGCATGTTCATCATGTCAACGAAATGATCATCGGGAATATCGCGGCCGTTTACAGAGATGCGCTCGTTCAGTTTGATCAGATGGGGCTTCGAGAAGAGTCCAACTCGTTGTTTCCTGGTCTGAAGCACTGACGCTACAAAGGCACAGACTGAACCTTTGCCTTTGGTCCCGGCCACGTGCACAATGGGGTATTCTTTGTCAGGGTCGCCCAAGGCATGTAGCACAGCGCGCACGCGATTCAAGTCCAAAACATCGCGGGTGTAGCGGATATCGCTCATCCGCTCATAGTTTGTGAATTGCGTGATATAGCGGAACGCTTCTGAGAAAGTCTGAAACGGTCTCACCGCAGCCTCCTCCGTGCAAGCTATCTATCTTTCTATAGTAGTGTAGCCAGAGGAGTCTTGCCCATACCGTTACGAGACGAGATACAATCTGTGCAAAGAAGGGCAGTGAAGAAGGCGCGCGAATGATGTAAGTCATTGATCTGTGAGAATCCGTCGACCTAAAATGGAACAGAGATGTGCGGCGGCCACGTAGCCCGCCGAAGGAGGTACGATGCGCGAGCTACTTTCCCAGCGGGCTCGGGGCGTGAAACGCTCAGAGATCCGCGAACTGCTCAAACTCACGGAGCAGCCTGGCATCATCTCCTTTGCTGGAGGTCTACCCGATCCCGAAACGTTCCCCACCCAAGAGTTCGCCCAAGCTGCCCAACAGGTCATCCAACAAGATTACCACAAATCACTCCAGTACGGTGCGACCGAAGGCGATAAGCGGTTTCGCCAGGCTGTCATCGATTGGTTGACTCAAGAGGGTTTACCACTCCGGCTCGATGAGATCATAGCTACCAGCGCCGCTCAGCAGGGATTGGATTTGATCTGCAAAGTCTTTCTCGATCCGGGTGATCTGGTCTACTGCGATCTCCCCACGTATCTGGGAGCCATCCAGGCCTTCACAGCCTATCAAGCGGAGAAGATCGGCATTCCCATGGAAGAGGACGGCATGAATCTGGAGGTCTTGAAATCCAAGCTCGAAGAGGCAAGACGAGCAGATAAGCGCCCCAAGCTGGTCTATATTGTGCCCAACTTTCAGAACCCCAGCGGGATCACCTTAAGCGAAGCCAAGCGCAAGGAACTCGTCGAGATCGCCCAGCAGTACAACCTTCTGATCATCGAAGATGATCCCTATGGTTGGCTCCGCTACGAGGACAGACCGATCCCGTCGCTAAAGAGCTTGGACAAATACGGCAGAGTCATCCTGCTTTTGTCGTTCTCCAAGCTGCTGTGCCCAGGGCTGAGACTGGGCATCTTGGCTGCTTCACCGGACGTGCTAAGTGAGATCGTCAAATTGAAGCAACCTACGGATCTGTGCACGCCCTCGTTCACCCAGAGTCTCGCCTATCACTATCTGCGCGCTCATGATTTTCACGAACGTATTGAGCATCTCAAGCGCATCTACAAGGAGAAGCGCGACGCGATGCTCGAAGCGCTCGAAGAATACATGCCCCGACATCCCGAGATTCACTGGACCAGACCTCAGGGTGGCTTCTTCGTCTGGATGACCCTGCCGGAGTACATCGATTCTACAGAACTCCTCAGGCGTGCCTTGTCAGCGCAAGTGGCCTTCGTGACCGGCAGCGCTTTCTTCGTGGATGGCAGCGGAAAGAACACCCTCAGGCTTTCCTTTGCGGAGCAGAAGCCGGAGGTCATTCGAGAGGGGATGTGTCGTCTGGGGCAGACCATCGAGGAAGCGATCGCTACCCGCGTGACGTAGCCAAGAGAGCTGGCAGCACCGCAAGTACATGACGGCAGTCATCGTGCTGTCTGCGCTAGATCATTGTGGATAATACTCCCTATCTCCTACAATCCAGTAAACCCGCAAGAGAAAGGGTGTGAGCGATGGGAACGCTCATTGACGGGAAGAAGATAGCCCAAGGAATTCGCGAAGAACTCAAAATCGAAGTGGACCGACTCCGACAAGAGCATGGGATCGTGCCTGGGCTGGCAGCTGTGTTGGTCGGCGATAACCCTGCTTCCAAAGTCTACGTGAATATGAAGGCGAAAGCCTGTGGTGAGACCGGAATCTTCTCAGAGAAGATTCTCTTGCCCAAAGATACACCTCAGGATGCTCTTATCGCGACCATTCACGAACTGAACCGCGACGACCGGATTCACGGAATTCTCATTCAGCTACCCCTGCCGGCCCATTTGGATGAGCGTGCTGTGCTCCAAGAGGCCGACCCCCATAAGGACGTGGACGGCTTTCATCCTGTGAATCTGGGGAGACTCCTCTCGGCCAAGTACTGGCATGAGCTGCCACCGTTTGTGCCTTGCACGCCCGCCGGGATCATCAAACTCATTGAATCTACTGAGATCGAGATCGAAGGCAAACACGCCGTCGTCGTGGGACGTAGCGTCATCGTCGGCAAACCTGTGGCGATGCTGCTGTTGGCCAAGCAGGCTACCACAGTGATTGCCCACTCTCGCACGCAGAATCTAAGAGAACTCTGTCGCCAGGCGGATATTCTGGTTGTGGCTGCCGGCCGAACCAAACTCGTGACGGCGGATTTTATTAAACGGGGTGCGGTCGTGATCGACGTGGGGACAAACAAGATGCCCGACGGCAAGCTCGTGGGTGACGTGGATTTCGAAGCCGCCAAAGAGGTGGCAGGCTTCATTACGCCGGTGCCTGGGGGCGTCGGCCCGATGACGATTGCCATGCTGCTCAAGAACACAGTTGAGGCAGCCAAGGGCATGGCCGCCAAGCTCGACGTTGTAGGTACGCCCTCTTGATTTTGTTCTTGCCTCGTGTAGATCAAGTAGTGTAAGATCGCACTCAGTCATGAGCACCCGGATCAAAGAGAGGATTCTCTGGCTGGTCGTGCTCATGATTGTCGGTCTGCACATCGATCTTTGGGGCTGGAATCGAATTGAGCCTCTCCTTGCCGGTTGGATCCCTTATCATCTGTGGTATCACGGACTCCTCACCCTGTTCGTAGCCGTCTGTATGCTCTGGCTTGCCCTGCGGATCTGGCCAGATCCGCCCGCAGATCTCATCAGCAAAGAAGACATGGAGAAGTCCTCATGACCGAGGCTACGGCCTCTGTGCTTGTCGTGGTGGTAGTCTATTTGATTATCTTGCTGGCCATCGGCTGGTGGAGTTACCGTCGGACGATCCCCACGCCGGAGGACTTCTTCATGGCTGGGCGCGCCATTGGGCCCGTGGCTCTTATCTTGATCATCTACGCCACGAATATGACGGCTTTCTACATGATGGGCGTGCCGGGTTTGGCCTACCGCCAGGGAATTGGCACCTACGGCTACGTCGCGTTTGCCTCGGCCTTGGTCATCCCTGTGATGTTCTATCTCATCGGCTATCGCGCATGGCTGGCGGGTAAGCGTTATGGCTATATGACTCCGCCGGAGCTCTTCGGCGCACGATGGCAGAGTCCCACAGTCTCGTTGGTGCTATTTGTGCTCTTAGTTTTCTATACAGTTCCCTACATTGTCACATCCGTCATCGGGGCCGGGCTGGCCGTCGAGTCGCTGACGCAAGGGCAGATCTCGTATGTCTGGGCCGCTGCAGGAGCGCTCTTAATCACCATGCTCTATACGGTCTTTGGCGGGATGCGCGGGACAGCCTGGACGAGTGTCTTTCAGGGACTGGTCTTCATCGTCGTGGGACTGCTCACGTTTGTGCTGATCGCTCAGGCTCTGGGAGGCTTTCAGGCAATCACCCAGCGCGTCTGGGCAGAGCGCCCCGATCTCCTGCAGCGAGAAGGGAACTTCGACCCCAAGGTCTGGTTCAGTTTCATGCTGATCGCACCGCTTGCTGTGATCGCCTTCCCTCATGTCTTTATGCGGATGCTCATCGGCAAGAGCCATCGCACGCTCAAGACTCTTACGGTTGTGTATCCCTTCCTCTTCTTGCTGACTTGGCCTCCGGTGATCTACATCGGCCTGTGGGGCAGCGTCATCTTCCCAGGGCTAGACGCCAAGAGCTCCGATGCGATTCTACCCATGATGATCTCACACTTCCTGCCAGCGGCCCTACTCGGCTTGGGCCTTGCTGCCATCTTGGCCGCCATCATGTCGACTCTGGATGCGATGCTGCTCACCTTGAGCACCATGCTGACCCGCGATATGCTGCGCCCCTTCTTTCCTGCACTGGTCGAAGAGAAAGGCCGTGAAGTAGCCTTGGCTCGTCTCTTCGGCATCCTCATCTCCGCTTTGGCACTGTGGGGAGCGCTGATCCGTCCGGACACGATCTACGCGATCGCAAGCTTCGCCTTCACGGGCTACGCCTTAACGGTTCCTGCCATGCTCGCTGGCTTGCACTGGAGGCGGAGCACAGCGACCGGGGCCCTGGCTTCCCTGATCGTACCCAACATCCTTCTGCCCTTCTACTACTTCACACCCTACCTGAATTGGAGCACCTTTGGATTTCTTCCCGTTGTACCGTTGCTGGCACTTTCCATCGCGCTTCTCATCGGCGTCTCACTCCTAACCTCCTCATCCCAGGAAGCGAGCAGCCGCTTCTTCAAACTCTATGACAAGCTGAATGGTGGGAGACAAGAAGCCCGTTAACCGGAGTTCAGCCCGGCGGAGTCCAACACCCTGGGGACGTACCTCTCCCAGCCAAGAGGCATGAGGTGCACCCCTTGGCAGAGATCCTTGATCTCATGAATGAGGCGGGCGGCAATCTCAATGCTCTTCTTCACCCTATCTTCTGAGCGTTCCATCTCCTGGATGAGCGGCTCGGGCACGTGAACGCCGGCGACGTTCCTGTTCATGAACCGTGCCATACCCGCTGATTTCAAAAGAATAATCCCGGCGATGACCGGGACGTTGAGGTGCTTGGCTTGGTCCATGAACGTAGCGAACTTCTCAGGTTCGTAGATCGCCTGGGTCTGGAAGAACTGGGCTCCCGCTTCGACTTTCTTCTCCATCTTGAGGAGCTGCGGCTCCAGGGGGTTCGCCCCTGGCGTCACTACCGCCCCCAGGCAGAAGTCCGGCTTCCCTTGGAGCTCCTTGCCGGCAAGATCGTAGCCTTTCCCGAGCGTTCTGGCGGTGGCCAAAAGCGAGACGGAATCGAGGTCAAAGACCGGCATGGCCTCAGGATGGTCCCCGAAGGAGACGTGATCTCCCGTAAGACAGAGCACGTTCTCCACTCCCATCACCCAGGCCGAGAGCAGATCTGACTGTAGAGCAATGCGGTTTCGATCGCGACAAGTAAGCTGAAAGATGGGCTCAATGCCTCGTTCCTTGAGAAGATGGGAGGAGACGAGTGGCCCGAGCCGCATCACCGAAGACTGCTGATCGGTGATATTGATGGCATCCACACACGAGCGCAAGAGTTCTGCGTTTTCCAACATCTCCACGATGTCGGTTCCCTTGGGTGGACCGACTTCCGAGGTGATCACGAACTTGCCGCGGGCAAACAGCTCAGTCAGCTTCATCTCTGCACGGTCTCCTCAACTGCTTCCAAAGCCCATCGGGCGGTGGCTCTTACGCGTTTGGGCGGCTGCATCTTGGAAAAGTCTTTGAATTGGGGCGGGCTCTTCTTCAAGACATCGAGGCGGCCTTGTTGCTTGAGGCGCTTATAGATCAAGTGCCAGCCGCAGGGCCGAACCTCCGGCTCGACTTCGCACCGCCCGTCCCGCGCTCCTCCGCAGGGACCGTTGACCAAGCCTTTACTACAAGCAGTGAGCGGACAGACCCCGGCAGTTAATCCCAGAAAGCATTGGCCACACTCGAAGCAGCGCTCTACACCCGGCCATTCCCCGCGCACTCCTCCCAGCGAGATGGTATTGCAGGCCGGATAGACGGGCTTCTCCGGTAGCACCGCCGCCACAGCCTGGACTCCAATGCCGCAGGTGGCAGCTACGATGGCCTCGGCCGAACGAAGCTCTCTTTGATACACTTCCAACCCGCTCCTTACCAGAGCCTTCTGGCAGAGGAAGTCGATCACCTTCCAGCCGACGATCTGCTTGCCCCTCTGCGCTATCTCGTCTTTCAGCTCTAAGACTTCTCGTTCCCCTCCGGTGCCCGACGCTGCCGCGCAACCATTACAGCCCAAGAGGAAGACCCTCCGTCGGCCCTCAAGCATCTTGAGTAGTTCCTCCAGCGGCTTGCGTTCAGAAAGCAGCATCTCATCCTCCTAATGGACAGCGCAGGCCAGACACGGATCAAAGGACCGGACGATGCGTACGATCTCGAAGGGATTTTCCTTATCTTTGCACGGGCTCCCTTCGATTGCTTGCTCGATCGGGCCGGGAACGCCGTTATTATCTCTTGGAGAGGCGTTCCATGTGGTAGGAACGACGCACTGGTAGTGTGCGATCTTCTTCCCTTCGATCCTAAGCTGGTGCAAGAGTGACCCGCGGGGAGCATCGACCAGCCCTGCGCCCCCTCCCTCCTCGGGGAGATCATATGAAGTGTAGACCGGTCCGCCCGGCTCAAGCTCGAGCACCCATTCAGCCATCGCATTGGCAATCAATGTGCAATCGAGCGCTCGTGCCAGGTGTCGCCCTAGCACGGAGAAGAGGGACTGCGGCCCGACTTCGAGTTCACCCAGGGCCCAGTCCACAAGCTCTCGAACCTTCTGGTTCCCTTGAGCATAATTCACCAGTATGCGCGCCAGCGGGCCGACTTCGTACACTTCACCGTCGTAACGCGGGGCCTTGAGCCAGGAGTAGGCTCCCTCCTTGCCCCAGTCAGGCTTGGTTTCGCCTTCTTTGGGATGGCGGGGGTCTTTGGACGAGGAATACCAGGAGTGGCGGACTGATTCGGTGATCTTGGCCGGGTCAAGCTCCCCAGCGTTTAGATCCATAGAGGTCGTGCCTGCCGAGAAGAACTTCCCGTTTTCTTGAGGGAAGCCGCCGTATGCCAAGAGATTCCCGCATCCTTTGCCGATTTCCAAATAATCAGGGTAACTTTGGGCGATCTGTAAGACATCGGGGACATAGACGTTATCGATGAAGCGGCGGATCTCATTGAGCCGCCACAGGAAGGAAACTATGAGATCCACCGTCGGGACACATGTGACCCCGCCGGGGACGATGCCCACGTTGTGGGGCACCTTGCCGCCAAAGATCGCCAGCATCTCGTGAGCTTTGCGGCGTAAGTCAAACGCTTGCAGATAATGAGCTGCTGCCTCTTGGGCTGCTTTCTTTGGGAGGCGATAATCTCCCTCGTACCGCGGCAGGAACGGCCCCAGTTCTCCGCGAGCGAGAAACTGTTTCACCGACTGCAAGGCCGGGTCACTACCGTTGTAATCAGCCACCGCCGTAAGATCCACATAGTCGAGTGCCGACAGGTGATAGAAGTGAAGGATATGGGATTGGATGAAGTTCGATCCCAAGATGAGATTGCGGATGATCCGACCGTTCTTTGTGATGTTCTTATCGATGCCGAAGGCTTGATCGAGGGCGAAGGTGGAGGCGGTGGCGTGGATGATGGGGCAGACACCGCAGATCCGTTGAGTGAGCAGGGGAGCGTCGCGGGGATCGCGCCCTTGCAGAATGAGCTCGAGGCCACGGAAGAGGGTCCCGGAGCTTCTCGCTTCCTTCACGACGCCCTTCTCGACTATGACTTCAATCTTTAAGTGCCCCTCGATGCGGGTTACGGGATCGATGACGATCTTGGTCATCTATGCCTTCTTTCCCTCACTCAGCTCCAGCGGAGCCGTCACGGTCATCTTCTCGTAGAACGGCGAGACGAGATCCGGGAAGCCCGGCTCGACACAGCCGTTGCAGGGCGCGCTGCAGCCGATCACCCAATTGGTCCCGCCATTCCACAGTCGCAATGGGCAGTCAGCGTGGGTGATCGGCCCCTTACAGCCCAGCTCATAGAGGCAGCCCTCGTCACTAAGACACTTAGCAAACTTCCCCTCGTCGAAATAGGCCCGCCGGGGACAGTTCTCGTGAATCAGCTTGCCGTAGAAGAGCTTAGGCCGACGATGTTCATCCAGCTCTAACCCTGAGAGGCCTTTAAGCAGAATGCTTGCGACAGTGCCCACGAACCAGTCGGGGTGCGGTGGACAGCCGGGGACATTGATCAGAGGAGTGGTGATCCCTCTTGTGGCAAAGAGATCGCCGACGCCGACGCAACCGGTCGGATTGGGCTTGGCGGCAAAGATCCCTCCGAAAGAAGCGCAGGTCCCCAGTGCGATCACGGCCTGAGCTGTCCTCCCCAGAGATTCCACCCGCTCGACCATCGGTTCCTCTCCAATGGTCCCGTAGACGCCGTTCTCCGCTGTGGGAATGGCACCCTCCACAACCAAGAGAAAGCGCCCTTGAAGATCCTGCTCTGTTTCTTTCAGCACGTTTAGGACTGGCTCCCCGGCTCCGGCCATCACCGTCGCCTGAAACCTCAGATTGATGTGTCGGCCGGGAAGCACCTCGTCCAATAAGAGCTCAGAAATCCGCGGACTGGCCGAGTTGAGGACTGAAACAGAGCAGCCGCTACAGGTAGCTGCCTGTAACCAGATCACCGGAATCTCTTGCGTCTTCCCCATCTTCAGATTCCCCCTACGATGGGTACGCTCTGCGAGTATCCCGAGTATCCTAGGACGATCAGAGCAGATGGTCTATGATCTTGAGCAGAACAAGCCCTGACTTAGATCATTTTCAGTCGCTTCTCCACCCGCTTGAGCAGCTCCTCAGGGGTCACGGGCTTATCGATGTAGTCCTCGGCTTCGAGTTTCAGCCCTTGAGTCACAGAGAGTGTGACCTCGCCCCATTTCTCCGCGAGGCTCGTTAGAATGATCACCGGGATCTTGGCAAGTTGGGGATCGGATTTGATCTCCTCACAGACCCGAAAGCCGTCCTGATGGGGCATGATGATGTCCAAGATCACCAGATCGGGCCTTTCGCTTCTGACTTTGGCCAGCCCTTCTTTGCCGTTGTAGGCAACCGATACTTGATATTTCTTGCTCTCTAAGACGATTTTGGTGGCCTCGACGAAATCGGGATCATCGTCGATGATGAGAATCCTGGGCTTGCGCTCCATTTAGCCTCCTTTCCTTCCCTTGGCCAAGAGCTTCTCCACCCGATGGAGGAGATCTGGGGGGGCAATCGGCTTCTCCACGTAATCATCCACGTCCATCTCCAAGCCTGTCTCCAGCTCGTAGCGGCGGCGGCTGGCCTCCTCGCGCACAGCGGTCAAGATCAAGATGGGGATATCCGCGTGCTTGGCATATCTTGGGTCCTCTTTTAAGGCCTTGATGACGCCAAAGCCGTCGAGTCTTGGCATGAGCAAATCCAAGACGATCAGATCCGGTGGGTCCTTCTTGATTTGCTCTAAACACTCGATCCCGTCTTTGGCAGTCGCTACCTGATACGCTTGGCTCTCTAGAATGGTGGTCATCGACACCCTGAGGTCTGGATCGTCGTCTACCAGCAAAATTTTCGCCTCTTTCTTCATCTTCAGCCTCCTCACTATATGCTATAACAACGGCCTGGGCAGTAAGTTTGCCCTCCGCAAGATTTCGGGTACGGCCTCCTCCCAGCCGACAGCCATGATGTGGATCCCGTGGACGCCGGGGATCTCTAGGAGCTGCGCGATGATCTCAAGGCAAATCCTGATCCCCTCCTCCTTGGCATCCTTGGCGTCCTCCATTCGGGTTACAATCTCGTTGGGGACGACCACGCCGGCGACGTAATCCCGCATGTAGCGGGCCATACCGGCTGACTTGGGGGGGATGACCCCGGCTAAGATATGGACCTGCTTATCTAGCCCTCGCTCTACAACCATCTCCATGAACTTCTTGAAGCGCGACACATCGAAGACCGCCTGGGTCTGGATGAAGTCGACCCCAGACTGGACCTTCTTGGCCAATCGGATCACTCGAAACTCGAAGGGCTCGGCGAAGGGGTTCTCCGCCGCACCGATGAACAGCGGTACCTCACCTTGGATCTCCTTGCCCGAGAGGAGTTTTCTATCGTCCCGCATCTGCTTGAGCGTCTGGATCAGCTGAATGGAATCTAAGTCCCAGACGCCCTTGGCCTGGGGGTGATCGCCGAGTCGCTGGTGGTCGCCGCTTAGACAGAGAACGTTTTGAATCCCCAGAGCGACTGCCCCCAATATGTCGCTCTGGATGGCTAATCTATTGCGATCGCGGGTGGTGATCTGCAGCACCGGCTCGATCCCCATCTGTTTCAAGATGACGCAGGAAGGGAAGCTACCCATGCGCACGATTGCCGTCTGATTGTCCGTCACGTTGACCGCATCGCAATGGTTTCTTAAAAGCTCGCCCTTACTCTCGATCACCCGACGGGTCGTCCCCCGAGGCGGACCAAGCTCCGCCGTGACAGCAAACTTGCCCTGATTGAGGATCTTTTCCAGATTGCTTCCAGCCTTCATCTCATCGCTCCTCCCTTGGGCAGAGTGAACGTGAATTTGCAGCCCTTCCCCGTCTTAGGATCTGGGCTTTCGGCCCAGATCCGCCCGCCATGGGCCTCGACGATCTTCTTGGCGATCGCCAGTCCCAGCCCAGCACCCTTGGTCTCCACACTCTTACCACGATAGAACTCCTCG
>JBBIPG010000051.1:0-16887 GCA_037442925.1 Candidatus Fraserbacteria bacterium
GTTCAGGACCAATAGCACAGCACTTTCACCTGCTCATGCATCGGGCTTATACTATTATATAAGTGCAACGGGTACTATGCCAGCGATGCCAATGGACTTGTGCGATGATCGCAGATGGGCTAGACTTCGAGTGGTGAGTAAATATGGCCAAAGCTTCCGGCCTTCAGAAGATTATTCTGACCTATGACGACTACTTGCATTTGCCCGACGATGGCAGGCGCTACGAGATCTTGGAGGGTGAGCTTTTTGTGTCCCCCGCTCCGAAGACAAAACATCAAATCATCGCAACGAACTTAGCCGAAGCTCTCAATCGGCATGTGCGTAAACACACGCTGGGGCGGGTGCTGGTGGCACCCACGGATGTCGTCCTTTCCCGAACGAACGTCGTCCAACCGGATCTCCTGTTCATCTCCAACCAGCGCCGCCAGATCCTCACGGAGAACAACGTCCAAGGAGCACCCGATCTCATCGTGGAGATCCTATCAGAGTTCACGGAAGAGCAGGATCGCACAGCCAAGATGCAGATCTACGCACGCCACGGAGTAAGAGAGTACTGGCTCATCGAGCCAGATCGTGAGGTTCTTGAAGTTTACGAACTCGATGCCGAGAGCCGAATCTTTCATCACCGGGCCACATATCAGCGGGATGAAATCCTGAAATCTACGCTATTTCCCAAGCTTTCTCTAACCTTGGCAGACCTGTGGGAGTAAAAGCTCACTTTCCCAGCTGTTCCGGATCGAAGAGTCTATCATCCAAGGGTTCAATCGTGATCTCGACGGTCTGCATGGTCGTCTTGTTGCCCTGGAAGAGCAAGTCTTCCACGATGATCTCCGAGGCATACTCGTCGTCACGGAAGATGGCGTATTGAAGGTATGAGACCTTCTTCAAGGGTTCACCGCTGACCGCTCGTAGCCAGGCTTGCGCGGGCTTGAGATCATCGCTGGCAAGCCAAAGCGTCACAGAGGGAAACGCCTGTTCGCCAGGATTCCTCTCACTGAGCTCGAGCTGGATGGTCTCACGACCGTCCAGATCTGCATCCTCGCGCCCGGTTACTGTGTACTCTTCAAATTGAATCCCCGCTGCTTCCGCAACAGATGCATCACCAAAGAGCTTCTGCTGACCCGAGACTCTTATCGGCTGTAAGAGTTGCGGTTGCCAGAAGTAGATGTCATCTCCCACAACCAGATAGATCGTGCCACGCACGCTCTCTGGCTCTAGAAATTCAACCCTCGTGCGCAAGCCGTCAGGAAAGCGCTTGTTAAAGACCTTCAAGAGAGCTTCACTTGTGACAGGCAATCCATTCTCGCTCACACGTTCGGCAATCACTTTGAGTGTGAACGTGTAGGAATCTGCGTTGATAAAGCGTGCCTCATCTGCCTTCTTCAGCAGTTCTTCATCCGTGACCTGACCGAAGACGGTGAGCAAGGCACCCATGACGATCAAGACCAGGAGCCACTGCCGACTTCTCACAAACGCCTCCCTCCTTTGCTTTCCCTTGGAGCTTATATGTACCGCAATGCTTCTACCACTCGAATCCGGGCGGCACGCCATGCCGGATAGAGCGTGGAGACAACGGTCGAAAAGGCTGCTGTGAGGAATGGCACAATGGCATTGGCTATAACGAGCCGGATGCCCAAAGGCACTTCAATCGACCAGCCCGGCGGCACATAGCGAAAGTCCGCCCGGTTCACCAGCCAGCCCACCAGCCACCCCAAACCCAATCCGATCAAACCGCCGATCACCCCGATGAGAAGCCCTTCGCTCAGAAAGATTCCAAAGACTTGGGAACGCTTCGTTCCAATCGCTCGAATGGTCCCAATCTCACGCATTCTCTCGAAGAACGACATCGTCATCACTTCGAGGATGCTGAAGAAGACGAGCACGAAGATGGCAACCGACATGAAGCGATAGATGGCACCAAACCAAGCCACCGCCTGCCGACGAAAGATCGCCAAATCATCCCAAGTCTTGATGGTCAAGTTCAGGCCCGTTTCCGATAGGGCTCGTTCGATCCGCTTCTTGGCTGGTTGCGTAGCCTGAACGCTCTTGAGTTGGACGATGACTTTCTCCACGCTTTGCGTGTTCAGGATGCTCTGGGCGAAGGTGAGAGGCACAGCCGCGATGCGCGAGTCCACCTCGGGTTGGCCGGTTTCCAAAAACCCCACGGCAAAGAGGTTTCTCGCGTTGTACTGCCCGGAGGCGCTTGTGGCCATGACCACCAAAGGCGGTCCCGGAAGACCATTGACCGGATGCAGATCTTCGAGCTGAATACCCAGGGACTTCGCCAAGCCCACTCCCAGCAAGACGGTGTTTTGATCCCCTATTTTCAGGTCATCACCTTCGCTGAGCAGTGAGGCAAAGCTGGCAATCTCCTTTCCGGGCTCGACCCCCGTGGCTACGAAGACTGAGCTTTTCTTGTCCGTTCCCACCAGTCCCGTGAAGGTCAGTCGCACGGTCGAATCTTCAAAGTCTGGGTCCTTCTTGAGGATGGCGATGATCTGGTCCAGCTGATCTTTGCGGATGAGATACTCGTAGCCTTCGGCCGTTCCCTCCCAGTAACGCATGTCTGCAATCTGTAGGTGTCCGTACTCATCGACCGCTTGGAGCCCCATGCCCCAGTCGATGAAGTCAAAGTAGCCCTTGAAGACGAGCAGACTAGCAGTCCCCAGAGCGATGAGCAACAGACTCAAGAGCGTGCGTCGCCGATTGCGGAAGACGTTTCGTAGCGCGATTCTCAGCATGTGCGCTCACTCCTGACTGCCCCAGTTCAATGGGAGAGTGGTTCTCTTTCGCATCTCCATGAGTGCTAGAGCATAGGCTCCCAGCAGACCCGTCATGCCTAGTCCCAGCAGTATCGCAGCCCACAAACTCAGGTCGAGGGGAGCCAATCCGCTGAACGTTTGGAAGGCACTGATGACCACCAATGCAGCATAGCTCAAAGCTCCGACGATGACAACCCGCGTCCGTTGGTCCTCGCTCCAATTCGTGAAAAGTAGCAACCAGCCGAGTACCGAGACCGGCTCGATGCGAGTGCTCTGAAACGTGATCGTGGGGTACTTCATATAGAGGGCAAATTTTTGGACTTCTTACCTCTAAGATAAAAAACCTGCTTCTGTCAAGGACCCTCCAGGTGTATTGGCCTTAATCCCCGCTCACCGTTTGAGGTGCTTTTTCTGTGGGCTCATACGCCAAAAACTCTCGAAACTCCTGACTCGTCAAAAGCCAAGCCGAGAAGAGAGTTCCCAGTACCCCCGTTGAAATCAATATGAGCGGGACATTTTGATGGAGCAAGTCGGCTACGACACCTGTCAGTCCCATGGAGATGGGGATGAGACCCGCGGAGAGCGTGCTCAGGAGCCCAAAGACTCGTCCTCGGATTTCGCTGGGGGTGCTGAGTTGCAAGATGGTGATGATGCTGATGTTGATGAACCCGCTCATGATGCCTACGGCCAACATGAGGATCAACGCTCCCAGGGGGCTTCGGTTGACTCCCAAAAGAATCCCGATGAGAGCTGTGCCGACGATCATCAGCATGACCACGACGCTTCTCGTTCGTCCTGGAAGATGGATGGCACCGGCCAAGAGATACCCTGCCAGAGCCCCTGCGCCAAAGGACGCGAGAAGAAAGCCGTACCAATCTACAGAGGTCTTCAGGAAATCCTCCACGTAAAAGGGGAACAAGACGATCGTGGGGACAAAGAGGAAATTCAAAAGAGCGATCGCCAGGAAGAAGTTCCTCATGCCAGATCGATTCCAAACATATCGAAAGCCTTCCAAGGTCTCCTGCTGGAGATCCTGAAGCTTCCGCTGCCAATCAGCGCTCTTTTCAGGGATCACTTGCGGGATTCGGATGAAGAGTTCGCTGAAAGCCGAAAATAGATAGGTCAATCCATCGATCAAAAAAAGCACAGGAGCTCCCAAGATGCGGTAGAGCACGCCCCCAAGCCCCTGGCCGAGAAACGTGGAGATCTGCACGGAGGCCTGGTTGAGAGAGTTCGCCGCGGCAACTCTCTCGCTGGGCACAATATCGGGAATGGCGGCGGAGATGGCCGGCCGGAAGAAGGTCGTTACCGCAGCAACAGCCATGGAGACGATGAACAGCCAGATGATGATGAGACTTTGTGCTTCCGGAGCTAGAAACATCCAAGCGGCCAGCGACAGGACGGCAATGCCATTCAAGAAATCGCAAAGGATGATGATGTTTCGTCGGGAATGGCGATCGGCGAACGTCCCGGCCAGGGGGCCAAGGATCACCGCGGGCAGATTCGAAAGCATCAAGAGAAGCCCCATTAACGTGGCCGATCCGGTGGCGTGCTTGATCCAGAAGACCATGGCAATGGAAAACGCCTGAGAGCCGAGCTGGCTGACCAGTTGTCCCTGCCAGAGCAGAAAGAAATTCCGGTTCATCAGGCGAGTGGGTCGCTCCACTTCCCTCAGGTTCACGGATGTTTTCCTACGGGAGAAGGGCTAGATCAATCCGCCCTCTTTGCCGACCTTCTCGAACACGCTCAGGGCGAAGTCCAGCTGTTTTTCGGTATGAGTGGCCATGTAGCTTGTGCGAAGAAGCGCCCGGCCTGGCGGGACAGCTGGTGGCAACACCACGTTGGCATAGACGCCACCCTCAAAGAGCGACTTCCACATCTGGAGGGCTTTATACATGTCTCCCACGACAATCGGGATCACGGGGGTCTCGGACTTTCCGGTATCAAACCCTAGATCTTGTAGTCCGCTCATCATTTTGCGGGTGTTCTTCCACAGCTGCCGACGCCTCTCCGGCTCGCTTTCAATGACGTCGAGAGAAGCCAGCACCGCCGCCACAGCCGCCGGAGGCATGCTGGCACTGAAGATCATCGAGCGCGCATGATGCTGAATGTAACTGATGACATACTCTTCCCCCGCGATCACACCGCCCAGCGATGCAAACGATTTGCTGAACGTACCCATCACCAGATCCACATCGTCTTCGACACCGAAGTGCTCGCAGGTTCCGCGGCCGTGCTCGCCCATCACGCCTAACCCGTGGGCATCGTCCACCATCATGCGGGCGCCATGGTTCTTTGCCAACTTTACTATGCGTGGTAGAGGTGCCAGATCGCCTTCCATGCTGAACAAGCCATCCACGACGATCAGTTTCCCTGCTTCTTCAGGGCAGCTTTCTAGCACTTGAGCTAAATCCTCCGTGTCGTTGTGGCGGAAACGCTTCATCCTGCCGTAGGCCAGGCGCGCCCCATCGATGATGCTGGCATGGTTCCACTTGTCCGAGATGATGATGTCGTTCTTATCCACGAGAGCAGAGATCGTTCCCAAATTCGTCTGGAAGCCCGTAGAGAAGACCAGAGCGGCTTCACGCTTTAGAAAGCGCGCCAGTCGATCTTCCAACATGTGATGCAGATCCAGTGTCCCATTCAGAAACCGCGAGCCACAGCTCGAAGTGCCGTACTTCTTGACGGCATCCACCGCAGCTTGCTTCACCTTGGGATGGGTCGTGAGTCCCAAGTAGTTGTTCGACCCCAGCATGAGCACCCGACGTCCCTCGATGATCACCTCGGTATCCTCCGCCGTGGAGACGGGCTTAAAGTACGGATAATACCCGAGCTCCTTTGCTTGTCTCGCGGCCACAAATGACTCACATTTCGCAAACAAATCCATCCTATCCCTCCTGCCTTATCATAGTTTGAGCTGGCCAACTACTTCAAATTCCGATACCACTCCACAGTCCGCTTGAGCCCTTCTTCGAGCATCACACGCGGCTCATAGCCCAGCTCTTTCTGAATCTTAGAGATGTCGTAGTGGTGAGGAAAGGTCATGGCCCGCACACTGTCGGGGTTGATCAGTGGCTCTTCGGAAGGTCGTCGCCACCGGTTCCACCAGTAACTCACGAAAGCATAGCTGTAAGCAAGCGGGTAGGGAACGCTCACCGTGCGTGGCGGGCTCTTAAGAGTCTTGCCAAACAATGCCACGAGTGTGCGTATGGAGTGCTTCTGGCCATCGGTGACATTATAGATTTGTCCTACGGCTTCGTCTTTCGTGCCTGCAAGGACGAGCGCCTGCGCCACGTCGGTAACGTAGACCATGTCCAAGGGCTGGCGGCCCCCTTGGATAAGCGGGAACCTGCGCCCAGCAAGAGCCTGCGAGAGCTGAGGTAGAAAATTACTATCTCGCGGGCCGTAGATCACGCAGGGTCGCAGAATCACCGTCTGCAGGGTGCCGTCTTGTTGATGCTTCCTTACGAGCTGCTCAGCTAGGATCTTGGATTCCGAGTAGGTGTCATTGGCGGAGAGGGGGTGCTCTTCGCGAACCAGATCGGTTTGCGGTTCGCCGTAGACGGCCACCGAGCTTACGAATACGAATCGCCGCACGCCCGATCGGGCACCGGCCTCTAAGAGATTCTTTGTCCCCTCAACGTTCGCTTTGAGAATGAGATCCCGATTCCCCTGATAGGGGAGCGTCACACGCGCCGCGCAGTGGTACACAATCTCGACGCCTTGAACCGCGCGCATCAGGGATCCTGGGTCGTTCAGATCTCCTACAACAAGCTGCGTTCCCAGACGTTTCAGCGCTTCCGCGCGACGTTCATCCCGCACGAGAACGCGCACGCTCTCTCCGCACTCAACCAGCCGCTCCACCAGGTGGCTCCCCACTAGACCGGTAGCTCCGCTCACAAGAGCCTTCACGTACTCCCCCTTCGGATGCCTATCTTTACATGTCGCCTCGATGGGAGGCAAGTCAGTATAATCCAAGGGAGGATGAACACGATCAGCGTTCCTGAAGGGCTGGAGTTCGTGGACCTTGCGCTGTATGTGCCCACCTACCAGGCGCTCATCATCGCCGATGTCCATCTGGGTTTTGAGGAAGCCCTTCATGAGGAGGGTACACTCGTGCCCCGCGGGCACTTCCGGCAGCTTATGGAGCGCCTAGAGAGGATCCTCGCTCATGTGGGCATCGACCCGGAGCGACCGCTGGAGCAGCTGATCATCAACGGAGATCTCAGCCATCGGTTCGGATTCCTGTCCGCTCCGGAATGGAAAGAAACCAGAGAGTTTCTGCAACGTGTGAGGGAGATCAGTCGGCATGTCGTCATCATCGAGGGCAATCACGATGCCCATCTGAACGTCGTCACGGAAGACCTGGGAGGCATCCAGGTCGCTCGCTTCTATAAGTTGGGTCATCTGCTCTTCATTCATGGCGACAGTGCCCCAGATCCGTTGCCCTCTCATACGAAGATGATCCTCATGGGACACGAGCACCCCGCTGTTGGGTTACGCGACAGCGTCACGGGGCGAATCGAGCTATACAAGTGTTTCCTTGTGGGATGCTATCACAACCGGAGGCTCGTGGTTCTTCCCTCGTTCAATCCTTGGGTGCAGGGAACCGATCTGACACGGGAGCGTTGCCTATCACCCTTACTGAGTGAAGAGGCCCTCGGGGCGTTCGAAGTCTATCCCGTGTCAGACGAGGGGTCTGTCTATCGCTTCGGGCTGCTGGAACACATCATGGTGACCGGCAGCCGGGCGGGGAGATGACGTGGAGCGCATCCTCATTCGCGGCCTCAAGCTCTTCGGGCGCCATGGCGTCTATGCGGAGGAACGCCAACGCGGCCAGTTCTTTCTCGTTGACGCCTATATTGACTTAGAGCGCCCGTCCAGACGAGATGACCTGACACAGACGGTGGATTACTCGGCCATCATCGACGCGCTTCGTGAGGAGAACGAATCCCAGCAGTTCCGACTCATCGAGAGCCTTGCCCACGCCTTGGCCCAGAGTCTACTAAAGAGATTCTCGTGCATCCGAAAAGTTCGCGTGCGGATACGCAAGCTGCTACCCCGTTCTCGAGCCGCTCTAAGCTGGGTCGCTGCGGAAACGGTCTGTGCGAGGGATGAGATCAGTGAGTGAGCGGGTTTTTATCGGGTTGGGGTCGAACCTCGGTGACCGTGAGTGCTCCATCGAAAGAGCGATCACGCTCCTCAAGGAAACACCGGGCATCGAGCTGATTCGCCGGGCCTCGCTCTACGAGACGGAGCCGGTAGGCTATGAGGATCAACCCTGGTTTCTCAATACAGTCATCGAGATTCGGACGAAGCTTTCTCCTCAGGAGCTACTGGCACGCTTACAGGACGTTGAACGGCGTCTAGGGCGAAAGACCCGGCAGCGTTGGGGGCCACGAGAGATTGACCTGGATCTTTTGCTCTATGGAGAACGGGTGATGGATGAGCCCCATTTGCAGATTCCCCATGCCCAGTTGCACCAGCGCCGTTTCATGTTGGTCCCTCTGTCAGAGATCGCGCCGGATGCCGTTCATCCTCTTTGTAAGAAGACGATCCTTCAGCTCCTCGAAGCGCTCCATGACCAGAAAGGAGTGGTACCATTAAGAGGAAGTCTAAAGAGCGAAGGCATAAAGAGATTCTGATGGAAGCGCGCTCTCCCATAAAGCGAGTCGCGCTCCTGGAAGACGGCCGGTTGATGGAGATTCACTACGAA
This sequence comes from Candidatus Fraserbacteria bacterium, assembly GCA_037442925.1. Lineage (GTDB taxonomy): Bacteria > Bipolaricaulota > Bipolaricaulia > RBG-16-55-9 > RBG-16-55-9 > RBG-16-55-9. Next base: position 8,479 of record JBBIPG010000051.1, read on the forward strand.
GACCCCAAGCGAATGCGCCTTGTGGGGAACATCTACAAGGGCGTAGTGAAAGACGTTTTGAGTGGGATCAGCGCGGCGTTCATCGATGTCGGAGAAGAGCAGAACCTCTTCTTATCAGCCAAGGAGCTGAACGAGTCGCTCTTAAGAAGCCGCGGCTATCGGCGGGGGAGCTCCTTTCCCATCGGCAAATTCCTACGAGGCGGCCAAGAATGGATCGTGCAGGTCAAGCGGGAGGGAATCGGGGAGAAGAACCCTCAGGGGACCACGAGGATCAGTCTGGCCGGCCGCTACTGGGTCTTCCTGCCTAAGGATGGGCGACTCGGTGTCTCTCGTCGCATCGAGGATGCCAAGGAGGCGCAGCGGTTGAAAGCCATTGCCCGTACGTTGAAGCGCAACGACGAAGGATTGATCGCGCGCACGGCGGCCGTCGCGGCAGAGGAAGAAGATCTGGAAAGGGATTTCAACTTCTTGCTGGGAACGTGGAAGGGCATTGAGGAAGAGGCGCAACGTGTCTCGGCTCCGAAGCTCCTCTACTCCGGCCCCGGCTTAGTGAAGAGCATCGTGCGAGATCGGCTCATGCCGGACGTGCGGCGTCTGACAGTCGATTCGGAGCAGACGTACCATGAACTATTGGATTTCTTGCAGTACATGCGAATGGAGGAATATCTATCCTGCATCCAACTCTATCGGGATCCACGCCCCCTGTTTGAAGTCCGCGGAATTGAAGATGAGCTTCGTCAGAGCCTTCAACCCAAGGTGCTCCTTCCGGGTGGTGGATCGCTCGTCATTGCTGAGACAGAAGCACTCACGGCCATCGATGTCAATACGGGGAGCGATACGCGGTATCGGCATCAAGAGCAAGCGATTCTCAACACCAACCTGGAAGCCGCCTTGGAGATCCCGCGACAGCTTAGGCTTCGTAAGATCAGCGGCATCATCGTGGTCGATTTCATTGACATGAAGCGCAAAGAAGATATTCACAAGGTGATCCGACGCCTGCAAGAAGAGTTGAAGAAGGATCGGGTCCCGGCGGACTTCATTGACATGACGGAACTGGGTCTGGTGGAGATCACTCGGAAACGAGAGGGAGAGAGCTTGGCGGGCATGCTGAGCGATGAAGAGGAATCTTGAATTGCCCTGAACAATAAGGTGCTACGAGTGCGTGCGCCTGTAAATCTCTTGGAATTTGGCCCGAATCTCTTCTCCAACTTCGCTGCAGCGGGCGGCGCGCTCTTCACCCACCAAGTCATACGTCAACGTCCGTCCTTCGGCAATTACGGCCATCACAGCTAGCTCAACGCAATCGGCCAGCTCCAGTACAAGTGGATCGTTATGCCTTTCTCCCAGCCATTCCAGCATCATCTTCGCAGCCAGAATGGCAGCCATGGGGTTGACCTTGTCTTGGCCCGCGTGCTTGGGAGCGCTCCCGTGGATGGGCTCGAACATAGCGTGCTCATCTCCGATATTGCCTCCAGCTGCCAAGCCCAGCCCACCTTGCGTCGTTGCCGCGCTGTCGCTAATCACATCCCCTACCAAGTTGGGCGCGACGACCACGTCATACCATTCGGGATGGCGAATCTGCCACTGGCAGAAGGCATCGAAATAGGCGTAATCGAGTTGAATCTCAGGGAACTCACTTCGGCCGATGTCTGTGAAGATCTCACGGAAGTACTTGTGAGCCCCGATGACATTCGACTTGTCGACACACGTCACCTTCCCTTGTTTACTTCGTTTGCGCGCGAGACGGAAGGCGAACCGCACTACCTTCTCCGTGGCAGCTTTTGTAATCCTGATGGGAGTCACCCGGCCATGGTGGATCTCGTGGGTCTCGCCGGTGTAGGCATCCTCGGTGTTCTCGCGCACGACGATGTAATCGACGTGCTGCGGCTTCCAAACCACTTTAAACTCATTGGAAATGCGGATCTTGACACCGGGATAGAGTTTGACGGGCCTCACGTTGGCGTAGAGATCCAGTTTCTGTCTGTTGCCGATGACTTGGGCATAGCCAGCGAGCTGCGGTGTGGGATAGGGTTTGCCCGGCTTTGTAAACACGGGCTTGCCCCCAACTTCGTGCCCCACGGCGCCCAGCAGAATAGCATCAGCAGCCTGGCACTTCTCGAAGGCGCCATCGGGCCATTCTTTCTCGTGCTTTAGATAATAATTGCCTCCACAGGGGATCTCTTCGAGCTCGAACGTGACGTGAGATAACTTGCTGGCAGTACGCAAAAGCTGAGTGGCCTGGGCGATGACCTCCGGTCCGACGCCATCGCCAGGAAGCACGACGATCCTGTAGCGCTTCTCGATAGGGACCATAACTCCAGCTCTGGGCGTCGTCTGTTAGCGTAGTGCAATGAGTGAGGGGTTGTCAATCGCGTCGGGCTCTGTGGCTTGCGTCAAAGTTAGTTCATCTGCTAGAATATTTTAGCTTTCTGGGGAGGGTTCATACGAGAAAGCAGTTCCACTGGGCGAATAGCTCAGCGGCAGAGCGCCCCCCTCACACGGGGGAGGTCCGAGGTTCAAATCCTCGTTCGCCCACCACGACTCATCATGACACAGCCCGAACTTCCCAAGAACAGTCGATGTGACGTAAGCGCTACTCGTACCGCAGCGCCTCGATGGGATTGACCCGCGCCGCCTGCCACGCGGGATAGAGTCCGCTGATGATCCCCACGAAGATGCCCGTCACGACTGCGATCATGTACCAGCCCCAGACAAAGACCAGGGGGATCGCTTGTTCCAGTTCAAACAACGCGACCGTCAAGCGATTGAAGAGATCGGCCAGTCCAATGCCAGCTGCGATCCCGAAGATCGCCCCGATCAGGCAGATGAAGATCGCCTCGGTCAAGAAGAGCTTGAGCACTCCACCCTGAGTCGCACCCGTCGCTTTCATGACGCCAATCTCGCGTGTACGCTCTTTGACGGTGATGAGCATGATGTTCATCACGCCGATCATGCCCACCAAAAGAGCCACCACCGCCACGGCCCCAATCCATGCCGTGAACTGAGCGAAATTCCTCTTGATCTCGTCGACGATCTCCGTGAGGGTATTGACCTCGATCTTCTTCTCGTCCCCTAGAAGCTTGCGCGCGTCGGATTCGTAGCTATCAAAGTAGTCATTGAGGGATTGCGCCACAGCCTCGACTTGATCCGTGTCGACGGCACTCACAATGATTCCCGTATAGACGGGAAATTCCTGGCCATCGATCGTCTCGGTGAATCCCTGATAGTAGTCGCTCACGTAGGAGCTGGTGCTGCTGATGAACTCCGATTCCTTGACGATGCCCACAACTTGAAGCGTCTCACTGTGGACCTTCTTCTCCCGATCCAGGTACTTGAGCTCCACGCTCTGTTCCAGGATCTTCCCCGCAATCTCCTTCGTTCGGCCCGGATGCTCACAGCGCTTCTTGATCTCTTCCTTCTGTTCCTGCGTGGGCTCGCCGATCTCACGAGCGAGCAATCGCTCACAGATCGTCCGAGCAACCTCAACACCTACGACGACTTCCCCTGAGCCCTGCACGAAGCGACCTGCGCCTGCTTCGACCGGAATGACTTCCTGGCTGGTCGTGATCCGCACGTTTCCCGGCAGCACGCGGCCACCATACTTCAAGGGGTTTCCATTGACCGGTGCAAAGACATCTGCCGCTTTGACGCCCGGCATCTGGCGCACGCGCTCCACATCGCGGGCAGAGAAGACTCGGTCGCTGCCAAAGAGGCTTTGCTCGCCCTCACGGCTTGTCTCGACAGAGACGCTGATCATGTTGGCCCGCAAGAGATCCTTGGTAATCGTGTTGAGCAGCGCATCCTGAAAACCGGTGGTCATCGTCACCACAGCGATCACAGCGGCAATACCAATTGTGACACTCAACACGGCCAGAACATTTCTCAGCTTGTGGCTCCTGATGTTCGTCCAGCTCAATCGAACCGATTCACGCAACTCCACGCCGGGCCACCTCCCGTATTCCCTCGATCTTGCCATCCACCAGTTGAATGATGCGTTCGGCGTGCGAGGCCACGTTCGCATCGTGGGTGACCACGACAATCGTGTGTCCCTGCTCGTTCAGATCCTGAAAGAGCTCGAGAATAGACCTGCCTGTTCGGGTATCGAGGTTTCCAGTTGGTTCATCCGCAAGGATGACTTTCGGGTTATTCGAAAGCGCTCTCGCGATGGCCACTCGCTGGCGCTCCCCGCCGGATAGCTCACTGGGCATGTGATGCACGCGGTGTCCCAACCCCACTTTCTCCAGCAGCTGAATCGCTTGCTGTCTCCTCTGCGATTTGGGTATGACTTTGACAAAGCTCATGGGCATCATCACGTTGGCCAGTGCGCTTACCCGCGGAATGAGATTGAACGTCTGGAAAACAAAGCCGATCATCTCACCGCGCAGGCGAGCGAGCTGGCGATCGCGCAGTTTAGCGATATCTGATCCATTGAGTACCAACCGCCCAGATGTAGGCTTGTCCAGGCAGCCGATGAGATTCATCATCGTGCTCTTACCGGAGCCGGAAGGGCCCATGATGGCCAGAAACTCCCCCTCGCGGATAGAAAAACTCACGCCGTCGAGGGCCTTCACATCCACCTGGCCCATGCGATAGACCTTAGTCAGATCCTCCGCTTGGACAATGGCGCCGTTCATAGACTTGTTCATCGCAGCCATGCTCAGGAAGATCCCACGATCTCAAACCCGCTGGGGAAGAGGTCCTGTCGGTAGACGCTAAGAGCTGATCCACTCAAGCGAACTTGGAGTTCCAAACTGCTGTTTCCTCGCTCAATCGTGAGAGTCACCGGCTCCTCAGGGTTCTTGAAACGAATGAGTTCGCGGAACTGGAAGGGACTGACCACTTCCTGGCCATCGACATGGGTGATGATATCTCCCGCCTTTAGACCCGCTTGTTCCGCGAAGGAGCCCACGGCAACGGATTTGACGAGAGCGCCAGCACCTGTTGGGGATCTTTCAAGCTGGACACCCGCGAGAGTGGCCGTGCTAGAGATGAAGCCGATGAACCGTCCGGCTTCTTGACAAGGGCTTTCCAACGACTGCGTAGCACAAGAGAGAAGTTCCGCTCGCGAGTCCTCTCCGCGCAGCTCCACTCGTCGCACCGAAATATCCTTAGCTGTTGCCTTATCTCGTAGGGTCACGGGGTTCAATCGCTTGAGCCCAAGCTCCACGAGCGGTTCATTGATGTCTACGGGGTTGAAGGCCGTCAGTGTCACTTCCGGTGTCTCCTCGAAATTGATGCGCGAGTTGATGTACTTTTGCAACAGGAAGAACTGACTGGCGGCAATGCCCGTTGTGACCACGTTATCCTCCAAGATCACTTGGCGTTCCTGTCGCTCCGGCTGTTTCTCCGGCTCCTGAAACTCGAACTGAATCGTTGCGATGGAGTTCTCCACGTTCACTTGCACATGAAACTTTCCCTGTTCCGTCTCCGAGTCAAATAAGAACGAGATGAGTTCTAGATCTTGAGTCAGCACGACCTCTTGCGTGAAGAGCCTATCGGTCCCGAAATTCTGTATGAGATCATCGGATGTAGCAATGAATCGAGATGTGAGCTTTAGATTCCCATCGTCCAGTTGAACGAAGGTGAATACTTCACTTCCCGCATCCTCTTGCAGTTGGAAGAAGAAGCTCCCACTGTCCAGCACCTGCTCGGAGTGCCCACTGAAAGACAGGACCATGGCCAGGGTCAGGACAAGGGCAAAGATGCTGACAAGTACTCTTCTCATCGGGGGTCCTCCTGTATCTCTCGGTATCGACATGTCGGGATCACTATATCAGAGAGCGAAGCGCTCGTCAAGTGTATGACAAGAATTCACAAACGGTTCACGGGCTTGCTAGACTCGATTCACGATGACCAAGCGTAGGGAGCTTCCGCGATATGAGGGCTGCTTTGTATGTGGAGATCCATCCAGTAACCCGAGTTCGTTGCAACTGCGTTGCTATCTGGAGGATGGTGAAGTCAAGGCCGACTTTGTGCCGCGGGTGGAGCACGCGGGCTACCCTGACATCGTTCACGGTGGGATCTTGGTGAGCTTACTCGATGAAATCTCGATCTGGGCAGCGTCCATAGCGGCAGACTGCTTCTGCGTGACGCGGGAGTTCAAAGTGAAGTTTTTCAAGCCCGCGCGGCCCGGTGACAGACTCTCTCTTGCGGCTAAAGTCACGGAGCGCGGGCGCTTACTAGCGGTACAAGCTGTGATCAAGAACGCGCAAGGTGACGTGATTGCCCGAAGCATCGGGACATTCTTCCCGGCTTTCAAAGAGGAGTGGGAGCAGCGCGTTAAACGAAACCTCACTTGATCCATTGGTCTATCATGAGGCCAGCTTCGTCCACTTGACAGAAGCCCTCAGAACGGAGGCAGCGATAGATTCTGTTGCACGGTACTGCACTGCTGAGTTGTAAGATTCACCCCAGACCCAGTTACACCCTGGGTGTCCATCAAAGTCTGTGATACGTGTGGAAGGCCGAAGTCGTGGCCCAACTCGTGTGCCGTAACTCGAATATGGTCAGTTGGTTTGAAGATCTCACTACTGATGGGATCTACCCAAATAGCGTTCCAAAGAATGACTGCAACTCGCCCGGGTACTTGAGCCCATCCCGCTAGACCAAAGACATTTCCCACGATGAACAAATTGCGATCATCTTTGGTGATCGTTTGCCCTTGCGCTTGGAGGACTTCACGAAAGACAGCAACTGCCTCATCTAGCCGGGGAAGAGTCCTGTCGTCACGGATGAGGACTTTACCTTGCTCTCCTTCGCCGAAGATTGAATTCAAAGTGCCTCCACTTGGCAAGCTGACATTTTGGGGACGCACAACTTTGACTACTCCTAGATCGAAACCAATTCCGCACTGATCCCAAATGCCGGTCAGATCTGGCAGAACCGCCTCTTGAAATACTCTGCGCACATCGGCCTGAGGCTCTCCAAGGGCAGCTGTGGGATCTGCGAACATGGCTCCTTCAGCAAGTTCCGTCGCGTTATCCTCGAAGACAAAGAAGTTCAAGGTCACGTTTGTGCTGATTGGTCGCACCGTAGCTTGTTCTTCATCGTAGTTGGTAGCTGGCACCACTAAGCAGTTGAAGACGAAAAGAGCGGGAGCGCTTCTGTTACCAGCTTTGTCGAAGAGAATGAGCTTTATTGCCACTCGAACGGGTATGATGTTGCACCTCACATCAAATGTGAAGTTCCCTTCGGTAACCCCTGCGACATCGGGTTCGACTACAAAGTGTCCGCCCAAGATCCCTCCGTCTACAATTCCGAAACGAGCTTTAGCGAGGTCCCCATCGGGATCTGTGAACTGGACTTTGCCTTGAGCCTTGCCCGATACGTCCGTCGGGAATTCAATCTTGACGATGCTCGGTGGACTGCCGCTTTGGGATTGGCTTATGTGTACGTTGCCTGCCAGAAGTGCCAAACTCAGCGCGAACGCCCCGAGAATGTGGGCGACCCGCTTGTGACTCAGACACCGAATTGTCATCTCGATCCCTCCTATATGGAAGCGATGCCCTGTTACTGAGTCACTACAACTTCCAGAACTGAGTGTTGGGTAATCAGATGAAAGTGCTTATCCTGGTGAAGCAAGCGGCACTTATTGTCGATCGCTGTTTGAGCGATCACGACATCGATGGTAGGAACAACTATGCCCTTACGCCTTAGCTTGAACGAGAGCTTGGCCGCCTTCTCCCACGTTGTTTCCGGTGTACTCAAATAATGCAGCGCCTGTAGCCTCTCTCTGAGCCTGTTGTACTCCGCCTCATTCTTGGCCCCTTGCAACAGCTCACACAACACGATTCCGTTGACTGCAAGCAAGTTCTTCTCTAGGGCCTCCGCAAGCACCTGCTTGAGCGCCTCGTAGCCTTTTCTATGGAATGCCGCAATCCACGCTGAGGTATCCGCAAGGATCTTGGGGCCAGTGTCTTGAGCTTCAGCCTTCATCGCGAATCTTGTGGAGTTCTTCCAGTGTCATCCCGTGCTCGTAATTAGCAATCATGGCGCGTAGTTCCTCACGCCGTTTCATTCGTATGTATTCTTCGATTGCCGTGGTAATGGCACGCTTTTTCGTCTTGGCACCGCTCAATTTCAGCACTTCTTCCAGCAGATCCTCATCCAGTTCCAGTGTGGTACGCACAACTATCACCCTCTTTAAGGCATAATTATATGCCACTTTTTTATGCCTTACAAGGTGCGCAATAGTGATTCTTCATGTGCACGGCTCCCCAAACTCGAAGACGGAGAGTGTGCCGCTTTGGTAGTTCGTCACATACGCCCGATCCTTGATGATCGCCACACTTTGCGGCTCTCGGGCCGTCGGGTCTTGGGCTGCTACATACTGGCCGTCAGACACGTCCATCAGAGAGACCCAGTTAGGAACCGAACTAGGCCCAGTACCAAGAGCCCTAGTGCCTGCCC
>JBBIPG010000052.1:0-16347 GCA_037442925.1 Candidatus Fraserbacteria bacterium
TCTGCTGTTTCTATGTGATCACCATGATGCTCAGTAATGTTCCATTCAAGTGCTCCGTGACAAGCTGGACACTCCAGCATCTCTAGTAGATAAGTTTGCATTTATCCCTCCATGAAGTAGCCTAACGGCCCGGTTCAGCGGCGGCGCGGAGCGCAGCGGAGCGGCGTCAGGTGCAAGCGCTGGTTAGCCCGCTTCTACTCTTTCCCTGACCTGCCACGCCAAGAGCCGCGCGCGTGCTGTTGTTAAGGGCACGTGTTAGCCGAAGTTCATTTGTCAGTCATTCGCTCCAGCACTTGTTTCACTTCAGCAAAGGCGCGTTCTGGCGACCAACGAGCCATTTCAGCGATTGTATGTCTCTGGTATAGAGAGGCGAGCACACGGTAACCAACAAAGTAGCCGACACGCTTGAGTAATCCTGCCTCTTGTCCCTTTCCACCAAAGTACACGGTGTAGAGAGATTCGTCAATTTGTTGCAAGTCTCTCAGAAAGCGCTGGCGCAGTTCTGCCCAATGGCTTTCACACCCAGTTATCCAACTATCATAGCCTGGTCCGAACCAGAGATACTCCGCGTCTGTCGCACTTGGACAGACGAGTGTCGAGGCAATTGTGGCAAGTCCTTCTTGGAACAGTGCTTCGCCGATAGCAAAATCTGTCCATTCGCCTGAACTACACTGCTCATGGAGACTATGCGCCGTCTCGTGTGCTATGAGAATGTCCAGATACTGCGGCTCAGTGAAGCACTCAAGGGCGAGAAAACAAGTGGGCTTGCCACGAAAAGTCGTAGCCCAACCGTTAGAAGTGAATAACCCTACCATAACCACAAAGTCAAAGTTACTCTCAAGGCAATCAAAGACTCGGGCACATCTGATTACAACGTGTTCGATTCTGAGCTTCGCATCTTGAGCGATCTCCTGCAATTTGGGTACGATTTTAGGAAATTTGCTCAATGCCTCTTCTAATTGAGCAGGGTCTCCCCAGCGGCGATAGTAAACATCAAAGATATCACGGTGACGTTCCTCATACATCGTTTGCCAAAGCTGCTTTTGCTCTGCCAGGCTAGAGTTCTGTGCCTGTTGCCAAAAAGCAAAAAAGTCAGGGCATATGTTTTCAACACGGACGGTCATCTCTGCTCACTCTCAAAGAATTTTCGGCTCATCTCTTTGTTTCACGAAATAGTGACGAGCGGGCTAACTATTGATTATCTGGTTTCCACATAAGACTCCTACACTGTTGTCTGTCGGCATAATACGCCCTTGGGGGTGGATTGTCCAGTTCTTTGTTTTCATGGCCTTCGCTATCTCTGGGAATATTCCGGTCATGTTAGATGGTTTCCGTCTAACACGCAAGGACCATTGCTCACAACGCATCGACCGGGCTTTGGACACCTCGACCGTCCCGGTTCAACACGTGCGTATAGATCATCGTGGTCCGCACGTCTTTGTGACCGAGAAGCTCTTGCACCGTGCGAATATCGTAGCCTGTTTCGATCAAGTGCGTCGCGAACGAGTGCCGCAGCGTATGACACGTTGCTCGCTTGGTCAGTCCTGCCTTGGTGACCGCTTGCTTGAACGCCTTTTGCCAGCGCCACTCGCGAGAGGCATTCGGCAGCATCGTCACTCGATCTTTTCCGCCTTTACCGTCGCGGATGAATCGCTTGATCCAGGCCACGTAGGCCTCTTCAGTGCGGAGGCTGTAATGCCGCGAACGGATCGCTAGACGCACCTGATCCAGCAGCTTGAGTTTCGGCATGCCGGTGGGCCTAGTATCGTTGACCGTCGGCGGCTGGCCGCTACTTCTTGTCATCACGGGGCTTTGCATGAAGATGTTCTCCCACAAGTCACGTATTTGCATTACATTATAGATTTCATTCGCTTCCACGGCAAGCCCCATCCGCAAGAGATGGCTGGCCTCGCGTAGCTTGCTGGACATTGCTCTACTCTTCCTGACTTCGGGTGGTTGACTCCCACGTGATATCTCTTGCATTTTCAAGAAAAATCTTGTAACCTTGCCTTGAGGTGATCTAGATGCGAACTACTGTGACTTCACGGGGTCAGACTGTCGTCCCGGCCAAGATTCGCAAGGACCACCAGATCGTCCCACAAACGCAGCTGGAATGGATTGACGATGGCGAGACAATCCGAGTCATTCCGATCCCTTCAGATGTAATTCGCGCTGCCAGGAGTAGCTCGAAAGGGCTGCGCCAGAGGTTGCTGAAAGAAAGGGAATGGGAGCGGCGGCGTGGCTGATCTGTATGTGTTGGATACCTCAGCGATCTTCGCCTTCACAGATGGAGAAGAGGGAGCTGACCAAGTCGAACGGCTGCTTGACGCAGCCAGCGCAAATACCTGCCGACTTGAACTCTGCTCGATTAGTCTGATGGAGCTCTATTACGTTGCGTTGAGGGAAGAAGGAGAAGACGAGGCAGCTCGGTTGGTTGCTCTGGTCAAATCTTGGCCTGCGGATTGGGTCTATCCAAATGAGAAGCTACTTTTGCAAGCTGGCAAATTGAAGGCTTCTTATCGCGTCTCGGTAGCAGATGCCTTGATCGCCGCGGTAGCTAAGTTACATCCAGCGACGCTGATTCACAAAGATCCAGAGATGGAAGCCTTAGGGTCGGAAATTCGGTTGCTCAGTCTGCCTTTCAAAACTGAGCCAGAATCGCGATGACAGTGCCTTTGAAGAGGGAGCACGCAATGCGCATCGTCTCACTTCTTCCGAGCGCCACCGAGATCGTCTGTGAACTGGGCTTGATCGATGAGCTTATGGGGATCTCGCACGATTGCGATTGGCCTCCAGAAGTTCAAAAAAAGCCCGTTCTCAGTCGAGCTGCCATCACTCAGGATATGTCCAGCGCCGAGATCGACCGCATGGTCCGACAGCTGGTTCACAGTGGGCTGAGCGTCTATCACTTGGATGTTGAGCGGCTTCGAGAACTTCAACCGAACCTAATCTTAACTCAGGAACTTTGCGAGGTCTGCGCTCCTTCATTCAGCGAAGTAACGAAGGCCGCAAAGATTCTCGATGTCGAGCCAAAGATCATCTCTCTTGAGCCCACGCGGTTGAATGAGATTCTTGAGAACATCAAGCTAGTTGGGCAGCTCACGCATCGCGAAAAGCAAGCACAGAAACTTATCACCAAACTGCGCAAGCGTATCGAGAGAGTGAGGCAAAGAACTGAAGATTTGGAAGATCGTCCTCGGGTAGCTGCACTGGAATGGCTTGATCCTCTCTTCATCGCGGGTCACTGGGTGCCCGAGATGATTGAACTAGCCGGAGGAGAATCACTCAGTGAAGCCGGGGAGCCCTCGTATGAGATCGGCTGGGAGGACATCGTGCGTTTCGACCCCGATATTCTTGTTCTGATGCCTTGTGGCTTCACACCGGAGCACACGACGCAGGAGCTGGATCTTCTCGTTTCCTACGAGGGCTGGGAAGAGCTTCGTGCCGTAAAGAACGGGCAAGTTTACATTGTGCATGGCTCGTACTATTTCAACCGTCCGGGGCCACGAATTGTGGTAGGACTGGAGATTCTCGCAAAGCTCACTCATCCGGAGGCCTTTCGTGATTTGGAACTTCCCCAAGGTTCCGTGTACCCTGTGAGCGTCTCACTATGAGAATCTACACGCGCACGGGGGACAAGGGCGAGACGGGACTCTTTGGCGGGAAGCGCGTGAGCAAGGCATCTGCGCGCATCGAAGCCTACGGGACAGTCGATGAGTTGAACGCAACTCTAGGCATGGCAGCCAGCCAAGTCGCCTCTTCTGAGATGAGAAAGATGATAGAGCGTCTACAGAACGAGCTACATATTGTCTGTGCGGATCTGGCCAATCCCGATTTGAAGGGCCAAAGTCCACGCATCACAGCTGGCCATGTGGCCGGGTTAGAGACACTCTGCGATCAACTCGATGAAACACTGCCGTTGCTCAAAAGATTCATTCTGCCGGGAGGGTCGTTTGCCGGCGCCTTGCTGCACTATGCTCGTACTGTCGCCCGCCGCTGCGAGCGCTGTATCGTAGAGCTAAGCAGACACGATGAGATCAACCCGGAAGTGCTGAAGTACTTGAATCGTCTGTCGGACTTGCTTTTCCTGATGGCACGCGCCATCAACCAAGAGGCAGGCGTTGCGGAGATTCACCCGGACTATTCCCAGGGAGCGTGAAGAATGTCCCGAGCGATCTACCCCGGCAGCTTCGACCCCATCACCTATGGACACATCGATGTCGTGCAACGGGCCAAGAAGATCTTTGATGAACTGATTGTCGCTGTGGTCACCAATCCCATCAAGCAGACATTCTTCACTCTGATAGAACGACGCGAACTGTGCGAGCAGGCACTGCGGGCTGAGCGCATCCATGGCGTAGAGGTGATCACATGGGATGGGCTTGTGATCGAGTGTGCCCAGCACTTCCACGCTCAAGCGATCGTCCGGGGGCTTCGCGCCAACTCGGACTTCGAGCGCGAGTTCCAGATGGCGCTCACCAACCGCGATCTCAACGGGGATGTCGAAAGCGTCTTCTTCATGACCAGCGGTGAGTACTCCTTCTTGAGCTCCAGCATGGTCAAGGAGATCAAGCTCTTCGGCGGAGACGTCTCGCGCTTCGTCCCCTCTGTCGTTGAAAAAGCCCTGGAGCGCAAGCTCCGTAAAACTTGACAATTTCAGTCCGCTTTTTATCATAGCAATCAACGCCACAACTCATCTCGCTGTAGAAAGGGGTTGACGTATGGCCGAGAAGAGTTATGCAAATCCCGACGTATTGGTGGACACGCAGTGGGTTGCCGAGCACTTGAATGATCCGACGATTCGCATTGCGGAGTCCGATGAGGATTATCTGCTCTACGAGCAGGGGCATATCCCCGGTGCCGTGAAAGTCGACTGGTTCACCATCCTACAAGATCCACTGAGAAGAGACTTCATTGATAAAAGAGGCTTTGAGAAGCTGATGAGTGATCTGGGCATCGCGAACGACACGACCGTCGTCTTTTACGGCGACAAGAGCAACTGGTTTGCTTGTTATTCACTCTGGCTTTTCCAGCTCTACGGTCACACGAAGACCAAGATCATGGACGGAGGACGTGCCAAGTGGATTGCCGAAAAGAGACCGCTCACCAAAGACGTTCCCGAATATCCCAAGACCCAGTATGCAGCAAAAGATCCCGATCTGAGCATCCGAGCATTTCGCAATGACGTCTTCCAGCACCTAGACAAGAAGTTGCCTCTGGTCGATGTCCGTTCGCCTCAGGAGTATCGAGGGGAGCTCCTGCACATGCCGGGGTATCCGCAAGAGGGCGCGATGCGCGGCGGCCACATCCCCGGTGCCAAGAGCATCCCATGGTCTCAAGCGGTACGAGAAGACCAGACGTTCAAACCAGCAGAAGAACTGAAAAAACTCTACGAGAGCCAAGGAATTACTCCGGACAAAGAGATCATTGCTTACTGCCGAATCGGCGAGCGATCCAGCCACACGTGGTTCGTTCTCAAATATCTACTAGGTTACCCCAAAGTAAGAAACTACGACGGCAGCTGGACAGAATGGGGCAACCTTGTGGGGGCGCCCATCGAGAAGCCGTAATCATGCTGGATCGGCAAGCGCAGATTGAGCTTCTGCTGGATCGCTATGAGAACCCGCGCTATAAGGGAAAGCTTAAGGGCGCGGACGTCGCCATGGAGGGAGGCAACCCCGGTTGCGGAGATATCATTCATCTCTATTTGAAATTCGACGACGATCGGCTTGAAAAAGCCTCGTTTGAGGGGCAGGGGTGCACGATCAGCCAGGCGTCCACTGATATTTTGGCTGAGATGGTCGAGGGCAAGACCATAGTAGAACTGGAAGCGTTTACTCACGAGCAGCTCACGGAGATTCTGGGAAAAGAGATCGTGCAGAATCGAACGCGCTGTGCCATGCTTTCTCTCGACACCCTGAAGCTGGCCTTGCGCAAGTATCGAGAGCAGCAGATACTCGAAGCGCAGGCGTAGCTTTATGGTATAGGCTGATGGTGTCCTCTCCAAAGCACGACTTCGTTGGTGGGAAGAGGAGCGGTCTGTGCCCCGACATTGAAGCCGAGAGTAGCACCGGCGCTACTCGCAAAGGGGATCACTCCGAGGAACATGGCAATGTTAACCGACTCCGGTAATCCGTCGGCTGCACCGGCGATGAGCGCCGCGAATCCTATGGCCGCTACCTCGCCCCCGATCGCTCCAAGAGCGCTCAAGAGCACGTTGCCATGGACACCGGAGAGCAAGCCAGCAATGTTTACCCCCACCGTCGAGCCCACCGGAACGCCAATGAGGTAGCCTAAGGCGGCGAAACCAATGCAGGCCAAGCCTTCCCAGCCCTCGGCTTGGGCAAGACACGCCACGGATGCCAGATAAGCTCCAGCCAGTCCGAAGCCTGCGCCGCCGACGGTTCCGGCGATCAGCTCCAAGGGGACTGCCGACTGTGGGTCCACTATGTCAGAGTCTTGCGCCTGGACAGGGATGGTACTTACGAGCAAGATGAAAAGTGTACACCATAGACTCGTACGAAGGGGTACGCTCATGGCGCTGATTTCTTGAGCTCCTGATCAATGGCCTCCCGGAGGTTGGTGTAGGGCCACCACCGCTCGACTTTCTTCTTGTTCACGAAGATCGCCGGAGTGCCCGTCACACCGGCTGCAATGCCTATCCTGTAGTCCTCTTCGACATCCTTCAAATACTGCTGGCTGGTGATGCACTGATCGAGTGCTGGCACGTTTACATCGGCGAACTGCTGGACGCGCTCTTGGACCAGATTGAGGATGAATTCCCGTGTGGCCCATTGTTGGCTCTCGGGACCCTGTCTTTCGAAGATGGCCCGATGATAAGCCCAGAACGCGGCCTCGTTCTGACGATAGATGCACTCGCCTGCGATGCCTGCTGTGGTCGAATCCGGGCCGATGAACTGGAAGTTGAGGAAGAAGAACTCGACTTGGCCGGTGTCAATGTAATCCTGCTTGAGGTAGGGGAAGCCCTGCTCTTCAAACGCTTTGCAAGCTGGGCACTTGAAGTCCTCGAAGACGACAACTTTGACGGGAGCATCTGGTTCGCCCAAGGAGGGTTGACGGTCATAGTGAAAGTCAACGGACTCCGGGTTGCGGCTGACTGTTGTCGGTCGGTTGCCGAGCATGAGATAGGCGACGACGATGGCGACGATGATGATGACCGCAATGGCCGTATACGTTGTGATTCGTTTCTGTTGTTGTTCATGCTTCTGCTTGGGAGTCATCTCTGTCGCGGGATGGGTCTCTTTGCGCTTCTTGGCTTCAGGCACGATTCTTAGCCTCCTATTACTGCTTTCCGTGAATTCTCGCTTGAATGTGTGATCAAATTATATCTTTTCCATAGGGCGTGCTCCAGAATGGTCATCACCCCCTTGACACGGGTGGCCATACACAGTTAGGAATTATATGAGAGAATTCGTGAAGGAAACAGTAAAGGGCGACAAGAAGGGAGCACCATGAGCAAGGAAAGCAAAAAGACAATGAACGAGCAGGAGTGGAAAAAGAAGCTCACACCTGCGCAGTATCATATCCTGCGGGAGAAGGGCACCGAAGCACCGTTCACAAGTCCGTTGCTGCACACGAAAGAGAAAGGAATTTTCGCCTGTGTTGCCTGTGGCAACCAGCTTTTTAGTTCTGACGCCAAATTTGATTCCGGCTCGGGATGGCCGAGTTTTGACCAGGTGCTTCCCGGTGCGGTGGAGTTTCATGATGATGATTCCCACGGCATGTACCGAATAGAAGTAACTTGTTCTCAGTGTGACAGCCATCTGGGACACGTGTTTGACGATGGGCCAAGAGAGACCACTGGCAAACGGTATTGCATCAATGGGGTGTGCCTCGTGATGCAGAAAAAAGCTTCTTAGGGGTTCAGGGTATTAGGGATCTGGTGCCGAGGGAGGGAGTTGAACCCACACGGGGGGTGAACCCCACGGGATTTTGAGTCCCGCGCGTCTGCCGGTTCCGCCACCTCGGCCTGCGACTTCAACTGCACCGATTATAGCTTTCCCAGCCCTCTTCGTCAAAACGCTCGAATTGCTTTTTGGGGCCAACCGGATTACTATGACGCAACACGAGCCAGTTCTAGGAGGGTATTCCCTCCCATCAAGGGAGATGCCTGTCAGAAATGTCGGAAGATGAGTTACAATTACAGCTGAAAGCTCGGGCGGAATTGGCACGGCTTGCCTATGGTGAGCAGATCCTCCAGTGCACAAACCGCGATCCTGACGAGATGGTCGGGTTCTTGATGCTGGACGGAGAAGTGGAGAAAGCACGCCTATGGAGAGCCGTGGCTGTCGCCAAGCGCGAAGGTTCCGCGGATTACATCCGGGGGATGGTGGCCTACATGATCAGCCACGAAGTCGGAGAACGCAATCGTCAGAAGCAGCAGGACCTCATGCGGCGCATCGAGCGCGGTGAGGTCCATTTGAAGGATCTTACGTTCGAGCAATTGGCAGGCACCCGGCTCCGCTGGAAACACATCTTCCAATTGGTGGGCAAGGAGTTCAATCCCACACGTGAGAAGCAGTTGATTAAAGAGATCTATGAACGGCTGAAGAAAGAAGAGGAGTTGTCCCCAGACCATGAGTCCTACACAAGACAATAACCCAGAAGAAGAGCGGCTAGAGGAGTTTCGGTTTCTCTTCCGCGATCTGCATCCTGCTTCCGCCATCCACCCTCCCCAGTCGATTCTGGCAGAATATGTCCGAGGAATCCGACAGAAGGGCATAGAGCCCCAAGGGTGGCAGAGCCATGCCATCTCAGCGCACATCGCGCTTTGTCCCTCTTGCCAGTTCCAGGTCCATAGGCTGCGAAGGAAAGAGCGCGTCGGACAGATCTGGACGCGTGCAACTCGCTGGCGTCCCGCCTATCTGTATCTAGGGGTCGTCCTGTTCATCAGCGTCATTGTGGCGATCTACTTGTTCCCGCCTGGCCCTGTTGGTCCCCCTGTAAAGGGCCCGGGAGATGTCACGGATTCGTCAGGTTTAGCACAGCTTCGCTGTGAGAACCTGCTAGGGCAAGATGCGAAGATATGTGATGCGCAGCTGATCTCGGACACGCAGGTCTCAAGATCTAGAACCGTGCACCTGCGCTGATCCCGATCGCGCGAGCACTTCTAGTGCTTGAGCCAACCGGTCAAATTCATCCAGAGTGAGCGCCTCACCTCGCCGAGTTCCGTCGATCTCTGCCTTGTTGAGCAGCTCTCGAACCTGATCCGGCGTGAGTTGAAGCGTAGGGGAGAGTGCCAACGCTCGCTGAATCGTCTTCCGTCGCATCCCAAACCCCGCATGGACTATAGCCAGAAAACTCGCCTCCGAGGCGTGAAATCTCGGCCTGTCGAGAAAGACAAGTCGAAGCAGCGCCGCATCGACTTGCGGGCGGGGGAAAAAGACATTTCGGGAAACACGCATGATGTATTGCACATCACAATACGCCTGCACGAAGACCCCCAGGGAGCTGCTGTCTCGCGTTCCCGCATTAGCTTTGAGTTTCTCCGCCACTTCAAGCTGTACCATCACAAGCGCATCTTGAAAGAGATCGCGATGATGAATCAGCTTTTCAAGAAGAGGCGATGTGATTCCATAGGGTAGATTCCCCAGTGCTTTGAGCCTCCCGCTACTACCGAAGAGAGCTCGCCAGTCGAGCTTGAGCACATCGCCGTGCACCACTTGCACATGAGGAAATGTGCGTAATTGCTCTTGCAAGATCGGGATGAGCAGTGGGTCAATTTCTATTGTGATCACCTCGCTCACGTGCGGCGCGAGGCGTTGGGTGAGCACACCGAGCCCTGCACCGATCTCGAACACCCGCTCCTCGGGTTGGAGATTCGCTGCCTTGACGATCTTCTCGAGGATGTTCTCATCGCAAAGGAAGTTCTGGCCCCAGCGTTTGCGAGGGCGAATCCCTCGCTCACGGAGCAGTTGCCGTACGACTCTGGGAGAGGTCAGTTTCCGCTCGATCATCGACAAACTGCATCCATCCTCTCTATAATGGTCTGGGATTTCAAGTGAGGAGGAACCTCCCATGCCCGCAGAAGTTCGTGATATGAAGCTCGCTCCCCAAGGCGAGCAGAAGATCCGCTGGGCCGAGTGCCACATGAAACTCTTACAGCGAATCCGCGAGCGTTTTTCGGCTGAAAAACCCTTTGAGGGCGTGCGACTTGGGCTGAGCATTCATCTCGAAGCGAAAACAGCGCAGTTGGCCAGGACTCTTCACAGCGGTGGGGCACAAGTCGCGGTGACCGGCTGCAATCCGCTCTCGACGCAAGACGACGTGGCCGCCGCCCTCGCCCAAGATGGCCAGATCGCCGTCTACGCATGGAGGGGCGCTACAGCGGAAGAATATGAGCATCATCTAAGTCAAGTGCTCCGAACTCGCCCGCATGCGATCTTGGATGACGGCGGAGACCTCGTGAGTCTCTTGCACGGCAAACTGTCGGAGTTGGCTGCGGGAGTGTGGGGAGGGACTGAAGAGACGACCACAGGCGTACGGCGTCTTCGCGCGTTGGCCCAACAGAACAGATTGCGCTTCCCCATGTTCGCCGTGAACGATGCCCACATGAAATACTTATTTGATAATCGTTATGGCACGGGTCAGTCCGTCTGGGATGGCATCATGCGCACGACGAATCTTTCCATTGCAGGCAAGACGGTCGTCGTGGCCGGCTATGGCTGGTGCGGGCGGGGGATCGCGATGCGCGCTCACGGGCTGGGGGCCAATGTCATCATCACCGAAATCGATCCCGTGCGAGCCATTGAGGCTCTGATGGATGGCTTTCGCGTGATGAGCATGGAAGAGGCTGCGCCACTGGGAGACATCTTCATCACCGCCACCGGTGTCCGCGACGTCATCACCGAAAAACACTGCCAACGTATGAAAGATGGAGCCATTCTGGCCAATGCAGGCCACTTCGACGTCGAGATCAGCAAACCAGATCTTGTGAAACTCTCTACTTCACACGGCGAGATCCGCCCCAACGTGGAGGAATTCACACTCCAGGACGGCCGCCGCCTCTATCTACTGGCCGAAGGGAGGCTGGTGAATCTGGCTTCCGGTGATGGCCACCCCGTTGAGATCATGGATCTTTCGTTCGCGGTTCAGGCACTCACGCTGGAATATCTTGTGCAGCATCACGATGAGTTGAAACCGGGTGTCTACCCTGTCCCCAAAGAGATCGATCAACAGGTCGCGCGGACGAAGCTTGTGACACTGGGCATTCGTCTAGATGAACTCAGTGGTGCACAGCGAGCGTATCTTGAAAAGGCAGGTTAGATCGGGTATAGTGAGCCCACGATTTTCTGTGGGATTGCACCTTTGGAGGTTTGCATGGCAGAGCTGAAGGAATCGCTGGTCAAGCCGAGGTTGCCCAAGAGAGTTCATAGCTACTTTCATGCCATCGGGCGGCGCAAGGAGTCTGTGGCCCGTGTCTACCTCAGCCGGGGCGAAGGACAGGTTGTGGTGAACGGCCGGCCAGCAGAAGAATACTTCCGTACGGATGCGTTCAGCAAAGAACGCATTAAGAAGATCGCGCTGCGACCCTTTGAGGTGACGGACACCTTGGGCAAATACAATGTCAAGGCCCGAGTCCGAGGAGGGGGCCCCACCGGCCAGTTGGAGGCTCTGCGCCTGGGGATCGCCCGCGCACTCTTGGGAGTCAACTCCGATTTTCGCAAAGTGCTGAAAACAGAGGGCTTCCTGACCCGCGACCCCCGTATGGTGGAGCGCAAGAAGTACGGGCTTCACAAGGCTCGGCGCGGCCAGCAGTTCAGCAAGAGGTAAAGTGAGTCAGCTCTCAGGGATCAGCAGTCAGCCATCAGCTGTTAGCTAAGGCTTAGCTGATCGCTGAAAGCTGACGGCTGAATGCTCTAGTGATTGTGAGGTGACCGTTCATGAAAGCTGGCATTCATCCCGAAATGAAACGGGTGATCATCCGATGCAACTGCGGAGCAGAGTTCGAGACCTACTCCACGGCCGATGATCTGCACGTGGACATCTGCTCTCGCTGCCATCCCTTCTTCACGGGGGAAGAGAGATTCGTCGACACAGCCGGTCGCGTGGAGCTCTTCCAGCGCAAGTACGCCAAATTCAGCGAAAAATCGGCCAAATGAAGCTCCATTTCGAAACTCAGGCCATCCACATCGGAAGTCACCCCGACCCGGCAACTGGAGCCGTCATCCCTCCCATCTACGCCACGTCCACCTATGAACAAGAGGCTCCCGGTGTGCACAAGGGGTTCGACTACAGCCGCGCGGATAATCCGACACGCCAGCGACTCGAGCAGGCTCTGGCCACACTGGAAAGCGCAGAGTACGCCGTCACGTTCTCATCGGGCGTCGCGGCCACTGCTGCCATCGTCACACTACTCCAGCCCGGCGATCATGTGCTCGCGGGTGACGACACCTACGGTGGAACCTATCGACTCTTCGAAACGATCTATAGAAAATACGGACTTGATTTCAGCTATGTCGATACAAGCCAGCGCGAAAACATCGTCCTTCGCAAGAACACAAAGCTCCTCTGGATCGAGTCACCCACGAATCCCCTCATGAAAATCACAGATATCGCCGGGGTGGCCCAGCGCAAGAAGGGGGCGCTGCTGGTCGTGGACAACACGTTCGCTTCACCCTATCTGCAACAACCGTTAGCACTGGGTGCAGATATCGTCATGCACAGCACAACAAAGTATCTGGGGGGCCATAGTGACCTCATCGGCGGAGTATTGATGACCAATGACAAAGCCCTCTATGAAGAGTTAAAGTACGTCCAGAAAGCAGTAGGAGCGATTCCCTCGCCTTTCGACTGCTTCTTAGTGCATCGAGGTATTAAAACATTGGCTGTGCGTATGAAGGCCCATTCTGAGAACGCCCAGAGGATCGCGGAGTTCTTGAGCGAGCACCCCAAAGTGAAAAAAGTCTATTATCCTGGGCTTCCCTCGCATCCTGGGCATGAGGTCGCCCGCCGCCAGATGAAGGCTTTTTCGGGTATGCTCTCGTTTGAGCTTGCAGGCAATGTGGGGCGTTTCCTTAAGGAGCTTAAGATCATCACCTTGGCAGAGAGTCTGGGGGGCATTGAATCTTTGATCAATCACCCGGCGATCATGACCCATGCGTCGCTCCCTCCCGAAGAGCGCGCCCGCCGAGGGATCGGAGACGATCTGCTGCGCTTCTCCGTGGGCCTTGAACACCCGGACGATTTGATTCAAGACTTGCAAGACGCGCTCTCTGTCATTTGATGCCATCACTATGAGAATAGCGAAGAACAT
The DNA here is from genome assembly GCA_037442925.1 of Candidatus Fraserbacteria bacterium. Lineage (GTDB taxonomy): Bacteria > Bipolaricaulota > Bipolaricaulia > RBG-16-55-9 > RBG-16-55-9 > RBG-16-55-9. The sequence goes on from JBBIPG010000052.1 coordinate 13,277, forward strand.
ACTAGAACTCATCGGGCAGACGCCGATGGTGGAGCTCTCGAAGATCAATTCCACTAACGTGCGGATTCTGGCGAAACTAGAATATTTCAACCCCGGTGGATCGGTGAAGGATCGCATCGGGATCTCGATGATCGAGCGGGCGGAGCGCGAGGGGAAATTAAAACCGGGCATGACGATTGTCGAGCCCACTTCTGGAAATACAGGCGTGGGGTTGGCTCTGGCATGTCTTCTGAAGGGTTATAAGCTCGTCTGCACCATACCCGACAAACAGAGCCGCGAGAAGATCGACCTCTTAAAGGCATATGGAGCCGAAGTGGTCGTCTGCCCTACCGCCGTCGAGCCCGATGACCCGCGAAGCTATTATTCCGTGGCCCGCCGGATCGCCGAAGAGCGCCAGGGTTTTCTGCCCAATCAATATGAAAACCAGGCCAATCCGCAAGCCCATTATAAAACCACGGGTCCGGAGATCTGGGAACAGACCAAGGGGCAGCTGGATGCCTTCGTCTGCGGCGTCGGCACCGGCGGCACGATCAGTGGCACAGGTCGCTACCTCAAAGAGAAGAACCCCAACGTGAAGATCATTGGCGTGGACCCTGAGGGATCGATGATCTACACGGAATTTTACGGCCAGCCTCACGATGTCCATCCGTATTTGATCGAGGGCATCGGCGAAGACCTCATTCCCAAGACTCTGGATCTTGAGATCATTGACGAGATCATCCGTGTGAAAGATAAAGAGTCATATCTCATGGCTCGTGAACTTGTCCGGCGTGAGGGACTTTTCGTTGGGTCTTCCGGAGGATCGGCAGTGCTGGGGGCACTGAGATATGCAGAGAAGTTGAAGAAGGGGACGCTTGTGGTGCTTCTGCCCGATTCCGGTCGCAACTACGTTGGCAAGGTCTTCTCAGATAGCTGGATGAAGGAGAAGGGCTTCATCTAAGCGAGCGGGGGGGAGATCCGTTGGATTTCTGGGCAACGGCGGTCTTCGTCTGGGTGATCGTGCTCCAAGAGGAATCTCTTCAGAGTCTATGAGTATCCCCAAGCCGTTGCTTCGTCGAAGGACGTTCGTGAGGTATCTAGGGGTAGCGGGTCTGGCAAGTCTACTCGACGTGGGCACAGCGGGATGCAGTTTCCTGTTTGACCGGGACAATTGCCCGATCTCACCCACAGGACGAGCTTTGCTCGAAGAAGCGGTGTTCAAAACCGTGAGCGATGCTCTCTTTACAGCAGGGCTCTCCCATGACAGCGAGAGGGCCTTTGCGCTCACGCTGCTGGGCGTCGAACGCGGGTACTCGAGCATTATGTTCTTAGCGGGAGAGTGCAAGCTGCCCAGAGTATACGATTCCTTCTGCAATTATGCGTCGACGCCTGAACCTATAGAAGATCCTTTCTGGCAGACACGGGATGCGTGTGGGCGCTACATCTGCGAGAGCAGAGGCAAGGAACGCATTGAAGTCTACTTCACTATGCGTCCCAGGACGTCCCCCGATGATCGACACGAGTTCAGCTATCCCACGGTCAAACCCGTCGGTGACGCCGTCTATGACCCGAACCCCTATATTGAGTGGCGGTTCGATATGACGAAGTCCGAGGGGTGGGTGATCACGGCAGATATCTCACATGCCGTAAGAATCACCACGTCTGCTGGTGAATCACTTGATCTTTCGCACAAAGGCAAGATCTCGGTGCTCAAAACCGGTGATGAGCCCTCCTCACTGGATCTGGAATTGAAGTTCTTGGCTCTGGCCGCAGAGTTGGTCACGGCCATACTCAAGATCGATTATGAGGCGGGCGGCACTGTGTTGGGCAGCGTCATGTTGGGTAACGAAGTCATAGCGAGCATCTCCGGCAAGCTGACAGGCGGCCCGCCGAGGTTCCACTGGACGGGCCTTTGCGGCTGATCTGCCGCTTGATCGAGTTTGATGAAAGGAGCGTACGATGTGTGGAAGATTCTCGCTTACGCGTGGTGATCGAGAGGATCTCGAAGAGGAGTTTGGGGTGTCTCTACCCAAGCAATATCGGCCTCGCTACAACATCGCACCCACTCAGGAAGTGTTCGTGCTGCTCGATGACAGGGGGCGACACATAGAGGTATTGCGGTGGGGGTTGATCCCCTTGTGGGCCAAGGACCCCAAGATTGGCCAGAAGCTCATCAACGCTCGTGCGGAGACCTTGTTTGAAAAACCGAGCTTTCGGTCTGCTGTCAGAGCGCGGCGCTGTCTCGTGCTCGCCGATGGGTTTTACGAGTGGCGGAAGATGGAGAAGGGCAAAACGCCTATGTACATTTCATCGTGCCCAAAGGGCTATACAGTCTCTGGTTGAATACCCAAATCCAGAGTGAGAAGGAGCTTGCACCCGTCTTGCAGCCATACCCCCCTGAAGAGATGGAAGCGTATGAAGTCTCACGGCTGGTCAACTTGCCTGAGAACGATCTGCCGGAGTGCGTCCTACCTCTGAAGCGACGAGAGAGCGCTTCAGCCTAAGGAAGAGATCTCCCTGGACTTGGAATCTGAGACAATACCTGGCATACGTGACTGTCGGTCGGTAGACAAGCCGTCACTCTCTCCCCTATAAACCTGCTAGCATGGCAGACATCAGAATTTTGTTCGGCCAGCGGCTAAGAGAGATTCGAGAGCGAAAGCAGCTTTCGCAGGAAAAGCTTGCTGCTCTAGCTGGATTGAACAGGACGTACATCAGCAAGATCGAGCGTGGAGAGCGCAATATCTCCGTCGAGACAGTTGCGAAACTGGCTCAGGCATTGGATATTCCAATCGATCAATTGTTTCATATTTGCGGCAAGCTAGGATGAGGTACGCGATAGCCAGCGTAAATAATGGGCACCATCTCTTACAAACCCAATTCCTCACTGAATTTAGCGATATTGATTCTGTTTTGAACGATCTTCTCTGTCCCATGAAAAAGTCACAAGAGAAAAAGAGACAGGCCGGCGTTGAACAGTAGGTAGGCACGAGAAAGCAGGTAAAAGGCCCTGCAGAATAGCATTCTCCCGCACTTGACCGGCTGTGGGCGTAGTGTCTACGCCCGGGCGGGCTCGATCCGGGGATAGCGCG